>JBAYQE010000034.1:0-25870 GCA_041677345.1 Thiohalomonadaceae bacterium | reverse complement strand
TCGCTCACGAGCAGCATGCCGCGGGGCTGGCCTGCACGCTTCTGCACGTCGCTGCCTTCCTGCTCCTGTTCGGGCTGCTTGGCATCTTCGGCTTCGCTCACGAGCAGCATGCCGCGGGGCTGGCCTGCACGCTTCTGCACGTCGCTGCCTTCCTGCTCCTGTTCGGGCTGCTTGGCATCTTCGGCCTCGCTCACGAGCAGCATGCCGCGGGGCTGGCTTGCACGCTCCTGCACTTCATTCTTTCCCTGCTCCTGTTCGGGCTTCTTGCCTTCTTCCACGTTGTCGGCGGCCATGACAGGACCGCTTACCAGCGCGCCGGCGACACACAGGGCGAAGGTGAAGGGCTTGATGGAGGTCAGCTTGCTCATGGATTGCTCCTGTTTTCTTGAAAGACGTTGGCCTGGACCTCTCCAGGTCCATCGCCTGCGAGCAAACCTCATGCCACTTGGCTGTTTTGCTTGAAACTCATGTGGTTATGATTTTTGATGGGGCAGGCTTCCCATGCAGGGCTGTCGCCCGGCGGCGACACTGGTGCGGGGGCGGTGATGCAAGTTATTGATGTGGTTAGTGAATGCGCTGTCTCCGAAACCCGACAGCGGGAAAACGGCATTTACTGGCGGGTACCCGGTGTGTGGGATCAGGTTTTGCGGCGTAGCGCCGCCACCAATTGGCGCAGGGCCTGCCCGCGGTGGGAGAGCCGGTTCTTCACTTCCCGTGGGAGCTCCGCGGACATGCGGTCATATTCGGGCACGTAGAAGATGGGGTCGTAGCCGAAGCCGTTTTCGCCCTGCGGGGCGGTGGCAAGGCGGCCTTCCCAGGTGCCCTGACAGATCAGCGGTACCGGGTCGAGTGCGTGGCGCATGCACACCACGAGGCACTGGAAGCGGGCGGCGCGATCGGCCTCGGGCACGCCTTCCATGTCGCGCAGCAGCTTTTGCAGGTTGGCCTCGTCGCCGGCGCCCACGCCCGCATAACGTGCCGAGTAGATGCCGGGCGCGCCCCGCAGGTAGTCCACCTCGATACCGGAATCGTCGGCGATGGCAGGCAGTCCCGTGTGCTGCGCGGCGTTGCGCGCCTTGAGGATGGCGTTCTCCACGAAGGTCAGGCCGGTTTCCTCGGCCTCGGGCACCCCGAACTCACTCTGCGGCACGACCTCGATGTCCAGGTCCGCGAGGATCTCGTTGAACTCCCGCACCTTGCCCTTGTTACCGCTCGCCAGAACAAATTTCTTCATGGGAAAAAGATCTCAGCGCAAAGGCGCAAAGAGCGCGAAGGATGCAAAGACCTGCAACGGGCGTTCCTGCTGGTCATAACCTTTGTGGTCTTTGCGCCCTTCGCGTCTTTGCGTTGGATGTTGGTCTGAATTACCTCTCCAGCGCTTCGCGCTGGTGGGCGATGAGTTCGGCGATGCCTTTCTCGGCCAGGGCGAGCATGGCGTCCAGTTCGTCGCGGCGGAAGGCGTGGCCTTCGGCGGTGCCTTGCACTTCGACGAAGGCGCCGGCGTCGTTCATGACCACGTTCATGTCGGTCTCGGCGTTGCAGTCCTCGGGGTAGTCGAGGTCGAGCACGGGTACACCCTTGTAGATACCCACCGATACGGAAGCCACCTGGCCATGCAGTGGGTGGGTCTTGATGAGCCTGCGCTTGAGCAGGTGCTGGACGGCATCGGCGAGGGCGACGAAGCCGCCGGTGATGGAAGCGGTGCGGGTGCCGCCGTCGGCCTGGATGACATCACAGTCCACGGTGATGGTGCGTTCGCCCAGGGCCTGCATGTCCATCACGGCCCGCAGTGAACGGCCTATGAGACGCTGGATCTCCTGGGTGCGGCCGCCTTGTTTGCCCTGGGCCGCCTCGCGCGCGGTGCGCGAGCCGGTGGCGCGGGGTAGCATGCCGTATTCGGCGGTGACCCAACCCTGGCCCTTACCCTTGAGAAAGCCCGGCACGCGCTCGTCCACGCTGGCGGTGCAGATGACCTTGGTATCGCCGAATTCCACCAGCACGGAGCCTTCCGCGTGCTTGGTGTAGTTGCGGGTGATGCGAATAGGGCGCAGCTGGTCGGGCGCTCGGCCGCTGGGGCGCATGGCATTTCCTTCCTGTGGGGTCGTTCGGGCGGGCTATTGTAGCCGCTCGCGGCGCGCGGCACGAACGGCTCAGCGGTTCATCTCGTTCTCGTATTTCTTGAGCACTTCCTCGATCTGCTCGATGGCCTCCTCGAGGTTTTCCTGTCGCGCCCGACGCAAGGGTGCGGCGCGGACGTCGTCGGCGCGCGCCAAAGCCCGCTCGCCGTGGTCACGCGAGACGAAGCGCAGGGCGAGCACGCTGATGTTGTCACTGTTGGGATAGCTGTTGTTTTCGGCCTGCTCGGCCAACCTGTTCACGGCCGCATCGATGTCGGGCGCATTCATGAGGGCGCCGATCTGCATGTCTTCCAGCGCACCCCACAGGCCATCGGAGCACAGCAGCAACACGTCGCCCGGTGCGAGCGGTGTGGGCCTGCCGATCTCCACCTCCGGCACCTCGGGCAGGCGCCCGATACACTGGGTGATCTGGTTGCGCATGGGGTGAAAGGACTTGTCGCTGCGACGGATTTCGCCGCGGCGGTAGAGGCGTTCCACGTAGGAGTGATCCCGGGTGCGGTAGAGCGGCAACTGGTTACGGAACAGGTAGAGCCGACTGTCGCCCACGTGGGCCCATTGCGCCACCCCGTCCTGTACCAGGCACAGCACACCGGTGGTGCCCGGTGGCGTGTCCAGGCCGCGCTCGCGCGCATAATCCTGGATGGCGTGGTGGGCGCGCGTGACGATGGCGGCGAGGAATCGTTCCCCGTCATGCACGGGTCGTGGGGCCTCGTGCAGGGTTGCAGCGGCCACGTCCACCAGGATTTGTGCCGCCATCTCGCCGCCATGATGGCCGCCCATGCCGTCAGCGAGCACCAGCAGTACCGTGTCTTTCAGCTCCACGGCCGTGAAGCGGTCCTGGTTGGAGGGGCGGGTGCCGAGGCGGTTGGCCTGCCCGATCTCGTACAGCATGCCTAGTTCCTGCCCCAGGAGAGACTGTTGGCAATGCGTTCGAGCATGGATTCCGGTGCCGGCGGGTCCTCGGGGATGTCTTTTGCCAAGGCGGCGAGCAGCTCATCCACGTTTTGCGGTCGTGCCAGCGGGTCCACCTCCATGGCCCAGTCGACGGCCTGGAGCAGGGCGCCGGAGTAGCGCTTGCGAAACGCCAGCACCGCGGGCTTCATGGTGTCCTCGGGGGTGCGCTCGGGTGAGGGCGGGGGCGCCACACCTTCAATGCAGGCGCGCATGGTGGCACCCACGGCATAGATATCGCTCCACGGACCCACGTAACCGCCGGGGGTGAGCTGCTCAATGGGTGAAAAGCCGGGTGTGATGACCTGCGATGCCTGGTCCTGGCGACTCTGCATCATCTCGTGTACCGCGCCGAAGTCGAGCAGCAGGGGCTTGCCGCCATTGCGCAAATAGATGTTGCCGGGCTTGATGTCCAAGTGCAGCAGGCCGCGCGAGTGGATGCACTTGAGGCCATCGAGCAGGGCCGTGAACACAATGCGGATGAGTTTCTCGCTCAGACTGCCGTTGTGGCGGCGGATATATTCCTGCAGGTTGATGCCCTGTTCGTACTCCGAGACCATGTAGACCGTGCCGTTGGCCCGGAAGAAGTTGGTCACGTTGACGATGTTGGGGTGCTTGAGGGTGGCCAGGGTGGCTGCTTCCTGGAAGAACATCCGCTTGCCCTGGGCGAAGCGCTCGGTGGATTTTTCGTCCTGGCCAACCGTAATCACCGTACGCCCGTCGGTTCCGCGGGCGGCGAGCTTACGGGGCATGTATTCCTTGATGATGACCTGGGTATGGGTCTCGGGGTCGGCCGCCAGATAGACGAGGCTGAAACCACCGCCGCCGATCTGGCGTTCGATGGTGTAGCGGTCTACCCGCGCACCGCCGGCCAGTGCGCGTGCCTTGGTTTCGTGGGTCATCCTGTGGTCAGTGGCATAGGATCGGCGAGCATCCGTAGCCTATCACAGGTCGGCGGCGCTCCTCCGGGCGCGCCCGAATTCGGTTAACATGAGCAACTTTTCCGCGCAGGAGGGGACTGAATTGAGAAGTATGACCGCCTTCGCCCGACAGGAATCCCCTGGCGATTACGGCATCGTTGCCGTGGAGCTGCGCTCCGTGAACCACCGTTATCTGGAGGTTTCGGTGCGGCTGCCGGACGATCTGCGCGTGCTGGAAGGTGCGGTGCGCGAGCGCATCGGGGCGGCCCTGTCCCGTGGCAAGGTCGACTGCAGCATCCGTTTCTCTGCGGCCCCGGCGCTTGCGGACCAGCTCACCCTGAATCATGCCCTGGCCTCCACCCTGTCACAGCTGAGCCGCGAAGTGGACGCCCTGGTCTACGATGCCGCCCCGGTGAATTCCCTGGATATCCTGCGCTGGCCCGGTGTGCTGCAGGCCCCCGCACCGGATCTGGAGCGGCTGCACGCAGACACCTTGGCGCTGTTGGATCGCGCCTTGGGCGAACTCAACGAGGCCCGCGCCCGTGAGGGCGCCAAGCTGGCGGAACTCGTCGACCAGCGCTGTGACGCCATCGCCGCGCTGGTCCCGCAGGTGCGTGTGCGCCTGCCCGAGGTGCAGGCGCGCTTCCGCGAACGCCTCGGGGAACGCTTGGCGGAGGTGAAGGCCGAGCTGGACCCACAGCGGCTGGAACAGGAGATGGTGCTGTTCGCGCAGCGCATCGACGTGGCCGAGGAGCTGGATCGCCTGGAGACCCACGTGGCCGAGGTGCGCCGCGTGCTGCGCCAGGACCAGCCCGTGGGGCGGCGTCTGGACTTCCTCATGCAGGAGCTCAATCGCGAGGCCAACACCCTGGGCTCCAAATCCGCCGATGCAGAGACTACCCGCGCCGCAGTGGAATTGAAGGTGCTGATAGAACAGATGCGCGAACAGGTACAGAACATCGAATGACCGCCAAATCCGCCCAGGCCGCCGCGCGCGGCACGCTCTATGTCATCTCGGCGCCGTCGGGCGCCGGCAAGACCAGTCTCGTCAAGGCCCTGCTGGACACGCTCGAGGGGGTCACGGTATCCGTTTCCCACACCACCCGCGCGCCGCGTCCCGGTGAGCAGGACGGCCGCGAATACCATTTCGTGGCGGTAGAGCGCTTCGAGGTCATGATTGCCGAGGGTGGTTTCCTGGAGCACGCGAAGGTCTTCGACAACTACTACGGTACCGCTCGCGCCGCCATCCAGGACCAGCTCACCGCCGGCCTGGACGTGATCCTGGAGATCGACTGGCAGGGTGCCCGCCAGGTGCGCGCGGCCATGCCCGGGTGCCGCAGCATCTTTATCCTGCCACCGAGCCGCCCGGCCCTGGAGGAGAGGCTGCGCGGGCGCGGCCAGGACAGCGACGAGGTCATCGCCCGGCGCATGCGCGACGCGGTGAGCGAGATGCAGCACTGGTCGGAATACGACTACCTGATCGTCAACGACCGCTTCAACGATGCCCTGGCGGAACTCCGGGCCGTGTTCCTTGCGCACCGCCTGCGGCGTGATGTCCAGGCCGTGCGCCACAGCACGCTGCTGGGCGCGCTGCTGGCCTGAACGGCGGCCCATGAATTACAATCTCACATTGTCCTGACAGAACACACCGGAACGCCATGGCCCGCATTACCGTCGAAGACTGCCTGAAGAACGTGGACAACCGCTTCCAACTGGTGCTGGTCGCCACCAAGCGCGCACGCCAGATCGAGGGCGGCCGCGATCCGCAAGTGCCCTGGGAAAACGACAAGCCCACCGTGGTGGCGCTGCGTGAAGTGGCCCAGGGACTGGTGACCCGGGATATCCTGCTCGAGCCCGTCACTCCCGTCGAGGAAGAGCCGGAGGAGGAGGTCGTCGAGACCCCGACCCAATTGCCGCAGGACGACCTCTGAGCAGCCTTCCCCAAAAATCCGGCCCTTCCCCACTGCAGGGGAGGGGCGTCTACATCAGTGATCTCTGTGCCCTGCTCGAAACCTACCTGGAGCAGGAGCAGGTCGCCGAGGTCTACCGGGCCTATCTGTTCGGCGCCGAGGCCCACGACGGTCAGCACCGCCTGAGCGGCGAGCCGTACATCTACCATCCCCTCGCCGTCGCCCGCATCCTCGCCGAGATGCGTGTGGATCACCGCAGCCTCATGGCGGCCATCCTGCACGACGTCATCGAAGACACGCCCATCGGCAAGGAGCAACTCATCGCCGAGTTCGGCCAGGAAGTGGCCGAACTGGTGGACGGGGTCAGCAAGCTTACCCACATCGAGTTCGAGTCGAAGGCAGAGGCCCACGCGGAGAACTTCCGCAAGATGATGCTGGCCATGGTGCAGGACATCCGCATCATCCTCATCAAGCTCGCGGACCGGCTGCACAACATGCGCACCCTGGGCGTGATGCGCCCCGACAAGAAGCGCCGCATCGCGCGCGAGACGCTCGAGATCTACGCCCCCATCGCCAACCGCCTGGGCATGAACGGCCTGCGCATCGAGCTGGAAGACCTGGGCTTCGCCGCGTATCACCCCATGCGCTACCGCGTAGTGGCCGAGGCGGTACGCAAGTCGCGCGGCAATCGCAAGGAACTGGTGGAAAAACTGCAGATGGCCATCCAGGCGCGCCTGCAGCAGGAAGGCATCGAGGGCCGTGTCATCGGCCGCGAAAAACATCTCTACAGCATCTACAAGAAGATGAAGACCAAGGGGTTGTCCTTCTCCGAGGTCATGGACGTGTTCGCCTTCCGTATCATGGTGGACAAGGTGGACACCTGCTACCGCGTGCTGGGCGTCATGCACAATCTCTACAAACCCGTGCCCGGCCGCTTCAAGGACTACATCGCCATTCCCAAGGCCAACGGCTATCAGTCACTGCACAGCGCCCTGGTCAGCCCTTACGGCTTTCCCATCGAGGTGCAGATCCGCAGCGAGGGCATGGACAAGGTGGCCGAGGCGGGCATCGCCGCGCACTGGCTCTACAAGAACGGCGACGCGGGTGGCGCCAGCATCGCCCAGGCCCGTGCCCGCGAATGGCTGCGCGACCTGCTGGAAATGCAGAAGAGCGCCGGCGATTCCCTGGAATTCCTCGAGAACGTCAAGGTAGACCTGTTTCCCGACGAGGTCTACGTGTTCACGCCCAAGGGCGAGATCATGGAGCTGCCGCGCGGCGCCACGGTGGTGGACTATGCCTACGCCGTGCACTCGGACCTCGGCAACGCCTGCGTGGCCGGCAAGGTGGACCAGCGCCTGGTGCCGCTCAACACCCGCATCGAGAACGGCCAGAAGGTGGAGATCATCACCGCGCCGGGTGCCCGGCCCAACCCGGCCTGGTTGAACTTCGTGGTGACGGGCAAGGCGCGCGCCAATATCCGTGCCCACCTCAAGAACCTGCGCCGCGACGAATCCGTGACCTTGGGCCGGCGCATGCTCAACAAGGCCCTCTCCAATTACGGGTTGTCACTGGACAAGGTGCCGCAGGAACGCGTCGACGCGCTCATTGCCGAGTACAAGCGCAATACCCTTGAAGACCTGCTGGAAGACATCGGTTTCGGTAACCGCATGGCCAGCCTGGTGGCGAGCGCGCTGCAGCGCGACTCCACGCCCACCGCGGCCGCGGCCAAGCCGCTGTACATCAAAGGCACGGAGGGGTCGGTGGTGAACTTCGCCAAGTGTTGCCGGCCTATTCCGGGCGACAGCATCCGCGGCTTTCTGTCGGCCGGGCGCGGCATCGTGATCCACACCCAGGCCTGTCGCAACGTCTCCGAATTCCGCAAGTTTCCGGAGAAATGGATCGACGTGCAGTGGGAGCAGGAGATCCAGGGGGACTTCCCCGTGGACATCCGCGTGGAGGTGAACAACAAGCGCGGCGTACTCGCCGAAGTGGCCGCGGTGGTGGCCGACGCCGGCGCCAACATCGACAACGTCTCTCTGGAAGAACGTGACGGCCTGCATACCGCCATCAACCTCACCATCGCAGTGAAAAACCGTGTCCACCTCGCCCGCATCATGCGCCACGTGCGCGCCCTGGAAGACGTCCTGCGCATCAGCCGCGCGCGCGGGTGAGGGGAAAAAGCGTTAACCACGGGGGACACGGGGGAAGATCCATGTAGGTCACGTTGGCGCGTAGCGGCTACGTGACAGGCGCGGGTGCAATCCAGTGGGAGCGAGCTTCTGCTCGCAGGCGGTGTCCACCGGCCCGGATTTCGAGCGGAAGGCGGGGCTGCAAACATGTCACGTAGCTTCGCAACGTGACCTACGCCGGCTTCACCCCCGTGTCCCCCGTGTTAATTCTTCTTGTTGCCGCTGCCGCCCACGCTCCCTATCCTTGCGGTTTTGACGCGAATGAAGGAGCGGGCGTGAAGCGTGAGATCATCCATACCGACAAGGCCCCCCAGGCCATCGGCACCTATTCCCAGGCCGTGAAGATCGGCGACACCGTGTACCTGTCCGGCCAGATCCCGCTGGTGCCGGAGACCATGGAGATGGTGCAGGGCGACATGGAGGCGCAGGTGCGCCGTGTGTTCGACAACCTCAAGGCCGTGGCCGAGGCCGCCGGCGGCTCGCTGGCCGACGTGGCCAAGCTCAACGTGTTCCTCACCGACCTGGCGAACTTCCCCCTGGTGAACCAAGTCATGGCCGACTACTTCCAGCAGCCCTATCCCGCCCGCGCCGCCATCGGCGTCGCCGCCCTGCCCAAGGGCGCCGCCGTGGAAATGGACGCGGTGATGGTGTTGGGTTGAACGAGTGACGTGAGAAAAGAAGAAAAAGCCTGAACCACGGGGGACACGGGGAACACGGGGAAGAAGATCTCAGGCGTGTGCGGGAGCGAGCTTCTGCTTGCGCTGCTCGGCCCGACGGGCGTGAGCTTGTCGCGAGCAGACGCTCGCTCCCACATGAACGCAATACGAGTTCGTCTTCACCCCGTGTTCCCCGTGTCCCCCGTGTTTAAAGCTTTTTTCTTCACCCGCCGGCTATGACCTCCCTCGACACCCTGCCCGTCACCGCCATCAAAGGCATCGGCCCGAGCCAGGCCGAGCGCTTTGCGCGGCTGGGGCTGCGCACGATGCAGGACCTGCTGTTTCACCTGCCCATGCGTTACCAGGACCGCACGCGCGTGGTGCCCATGGGCGCGCTGCGGCCGGGCGACCAGGCGGTGGTGGAGGGGGAGGTGTTGCACACGGAGATCAAGTTCGGGCGGCGGCGCATGTTGCTCACGCGCATCGCCGACGGCACCGGCAGCCTGACGCTGCGCTTTTTCCATTTCACCGCGGCACAACAGGCGGCACTCGCGCGCGGCACGCGGCTGCGCTGTTTCGGCGAGGTGCGCACCGGGGCGACCACCCTGGAGATGGTGCACCCCGAATACCGGCGCGTGGGCGAGGACGCGCCGGTGGAGGAACACCTCACCCCCATCTATCCGGCCACCGAGGGCCTGCAACAGCCGTCGTTGCGCCGCGCCATCGATGCCGCCCTGGCGAGACTCGATAGCCATGCACTGCCCGACTGGCTGCCCGCCCCATTGCGCGAGGAACTGGTCTTTCCCGCCCTCGAAGACGCCTTGCAGTTGTTGCACCGCCCGCCGCCGGACGTGGCGCTCTCCGCACTGTCGGAAGGCCGTCATCCCGCCCAGCGCCGGCTCGCCTTCGAGGAACTGCTGGCTCATCACCTGAGTCTGCGCCGGTTGCGCGAGCTCACCCGCTGCGAGGCGGCCCATCCGCTCAAGCCCACGGGAAAACTCACCAGGGCATTCCTCGATGCGCTGCCCTTCGAGCTCACGGGCGCGCAGCGGCGCGTGATGAAGGAAATCGCCGCGGACCTGCGTGGCGCGGCACCCATGCAGCGCCTGGTGCAGGGCGACGTGGGTTCGGGCAAGACCGTGGTGGCGGCGCTGGCCGTGCTCATGGCGGTGGAGTCGGGCTACCAGGCCGCGGTGATGGCGCCCACCGAGATCCTGGCGGAACAGCACTACCGCAACTTCGCCCGCTGGCTGACGCCTCTCGGTGTCAACGTCGTGTGGCTGTCCGGCCGGCAGAAGGGCAAGGCGCGGCGCGCGGCCGTCGAGGCGGTAGCCGCGGGCGCGGCGCAGGTGGCTGTGGGCACCCACGCCCTGTTCCAGGAGGACGTGGAGTTCGCTGGCCTCGGCCTCGTCGTGGTGGACGAACAGCACCGCTTCGGTGTGCACCAGCGCCTGGCGCTGAAGGAGAAAGGGGCCAAGGCCGGCCGCCACGCCCACCAGCTCATCATGACCGCCACCCCCATCCCGCGCACCCTGGCCCAGACCGCCTACGCAGACCTGGACCTGTCGGTGATCGACGAACTGCCCCCGGGCCGCACGCCGGTGGAGACTGTGGTGGTCCCCGACAACCGCCGCGAGGCGGTGGTGCAGCGGGTGTATTCCGCCTGCACCGAAGGCAGGCAGGCCTACTGGGTGTGCACCCTCATCGAGGAATCGGACGTGCTGCAGGCCCAGGCCGCGGAGGACAGTGCCGTGTTGTTGCGCGAGGCCCTGCCCACGCTGCGCGTGGGGCTGGTGCACGGCCGCCTCAAGCCCGACGAGAAAGAGGCCGTGATGAGCGCCTTCAAGGCGGGCGAACTGGACCTGCTGGTGGCCACTACGGTCATCGAGGTAGGCGTGGACGTGCCTAACGCCAGTCTCATGGTCATCGAGAACGCCGAGCGCCTGGGCCTCGCCCAGTTGCACCAGTTGCGCGGGCGGGTGGGCCGCGGCGCGGCGAAGTCCGCCTGCGTGCTCATGTACCACGGCCCGCTCTCGGAGACCGCGCGCGAACGCCTGGCGGTGATGCGCGAGACCAACGACGGCTTCGTCATTGCCCGCAAGGACCTCGAGATCCGCGGCCCCGGCGAACTGCTCGGCACCCGCCAGACCGGCCTGCAACAGATGCGCATCGCCGACCTGGAACGCGACGAAGACCTGCTGCCCCGCGTCGCCGAGGTCGCCGCCCAGCTTCTGCGCGACTTCCCCTCCCACGTCCCGCCCCTGGTGGCGCGTTGGGTCGGCGACGACCAGCGCTATGCCCATGTCTGATGGAAGAGAAAAGCCAGAACACGGGGGCACGGGGAAGGAGGGGAAATGTTCTGGACTCATGTGGGAGCGAGCTTCTGCTCGCGATACGCGGCCTGAGGCACCCAAGCCTGTCGCGAGCAGAAGCTCGCTCCCACACACATCTGAAATCTTTCCCCCGTGTCCCCCGTGATTAATGCTTTTGCCTTTCTTTGCAGACGTTCCAGAATCGGATCGCCCGGCGGCGTATATAATCCGCGCCATCCATGAATCGCCGCCCTCATTTTCGTGAACCCGTCTGGCGCACACCGCGCCAGGCCTTCTGCCGGTGCCCGCCGGCGGCGCTGATGCCGTGGCTGACGGACGATTCCTCGCTTACCCAGCGCCTCGTCGAGCGCTGCGGCAGCGACTTCCGGGTCGAATTGATCGTACAGCGGCGGGCGCGTCCCATGCCCGGGGAGGCGCGAAGCCTGGGGCTCGGCAACGGTGCCCACGCACTGGTGCGCGAGGTCTACCTGTGTTGCGGGTCCGAACGCTGGATATACGCACGCACCGTCATCCCCGATGCCACGGCAAATGGCCGCTACCGGCGCCTGAGGCGCATGGGCGAGCAGCCCATCGGCGCCTTTCTTTTTGCGCAGCCACGCCTGGTGCGAGGTCCCCTGGAGATTGCTGAGGCATCCCCGGGCGGACCAGCCGCAGGCAGTTGGGGGCGCCGCTCCGTATTCCGCCTGGACGGGCGTCCGCTCCTGGTCACGGAGTATTTCCTGCCGGCGTTCATGAGGACGCTGTGAAGCCGGCCATGTTCCGTCTCACCCCGGAGCACCGCGAGCGCCTGCGGGTGGCTGCCGCGATCCTCGCGCTCGATCGCCACGCGGATGCCTGGCTGCTCCTCCTGCCGGCACTTTGGGCCACCTGGCTGGCCGCCCGCGGCGCCCCGGATGTGAGCGCGCTGCTCGCGCTCGTGTTGGCCTATGGTTTCGTCCGCGCCGCGTTGTGGATGTGGTATGTGCCGGGGGCACGCGCACCCGCGGCCATTCCACCGCCGCGGCGCCGCATGGGGCTGGTCCTGTTTGCCTCGGGCTTGTGTTTCGCCGTCCCGCTGGGCTGGCCGGTGCTGTTGGTGACCGTGAGTCTGGCGCTGTGCGTGGTTTGGTTCGCGCTGCGTGATCGCAGCTACTTGGCGCAGCCGGCGCTCGCAGCCGCACCGGCCCTGGTGGTGGCCGCGGCCTGGAGTGCCCAAGGGGGCGCGCTTAGCAAGGGGCTCGGCCTCCTCGGGCTAGCCGCCTTTCTCTGGGTGCTTGCCGCGCTGGTGACACGCCTGCCGGACCGTCAGGGCGCCAGTCTGGTGCGTGTCTTTGGGGCGCTGGTGCCACTGGCAGTCGCCGCCCTGCTGGTCGCAGCGCTGCTCGCCTTGCACATGCTCGGGACGCAGAGCGGCCTTGGGGTGTTCCATCACCTGGGCCTGACGGTTGCCGGTGTGCTCACGGCCTGGTCCGTGCTGCGCCTGGCGCGTGGCGACGCCGGTGCTGCCTTTGTCTTGCAAATGTGGTGGGGTGCCGCGGTCTTTGCAGGCCTCGGTGCCCATTTTCTTTGCACCGGCCCGACCTGATCCCGGCTTCTCCACGGGGCCGCAGCCTGTTGGATTTGTGATGCATTTCTCAGGGTGAAACTTTTTAGAATAAGTCCACGCGCCTGCTCATTTTTGGAATGGAAGTCCGAAATCTATTTTGTACAAGGAGTTAGGCTCCGCTCTTACTTCTGTTTCAAATTGCAGCTGATTGGAACTCGATCACCCACGGCCCGATCGTCACCAGGAGTTTCCTCTGCGCGGCTTCCTTCGCAAACGCAAACCGGCTTGAAGGCGTGGCAGGTATTGCCCTGTCATCCGGCGGCATCGCCGTTGCTCGTGTTTTGCAACAGCCGGCCCAGGCACCTGTGCTGGCAAGCTGTGAATTCGTTGACGTGCCCGTCGCGCGGCAGGAGCAGGCACTCGCGTCGTTGGTGCGCGAGCAGCGACTCACTGACTACTGCTGTGCGAGCGTGGTGGACCACCGTGACTTTTCGCTGCTGCTGGTGGAAGCGCCGCAGGTGGGCCCCACCGAGCTGAAGGCGGCGGTGCGTTGGCGCATCCGTGAACTCCTCGACTTCCACATCGATGACGCAGTAATCGACGTGTTCGACATCCCGGGTCAGCGCGAACGCGGCAGGCCCAAGCTCATGTATGCGGTGGCGGCGCGCATGGCCACGGTGCAACAGCACATCGGCCTGCTGGAACGCCCACCATCCGCTCCATGGCGCAGTAGCATGAAGAGGTTCAACGCAAAGACGCAAAGCCCGCCAAGGGCGCAAAGGCTGGTAACCAGGCTACCGCAGCAGAGCCTGAGGCGCGCAGTGGGTTCCCTTCGCGGCCTTTGCGCTCTTCGCGTCTTGCGTTTGTTCCTTTTTTACCCGCGCCCCGTGCGCGCCAAGGCCCAGGCTTCGACATGGCGTGCGCCGGCCCGGCGCAGGACGTGGGCCAGTTCGCTGAGGGTGGCGCCGGTGGTGATGACGTCATCCAGGATGACCACGTGCGGTGGCACGGACCCGTGAACGGCAAAGGCCCCGCGCACGTTGCGCCTGCGTCCGTCGGGAGCGAGGGTGGATTGGGCGGCGGTATCCCGCACCCGTCGGCACAACCCCACGCCGAGCGGCACCCCCAGGGCGTGGCCCAGCGGACGTCCCAGTTCCAGGGCCTGGTTGTAGCCACGGGTGGCCAGGCGCGCAGGGTGGAGCGGCACCGGGACGATGAGGTCGGGTCGTGGTGCATCGCCGAGGTGATCGACCAGCAGTTCTCCCAGTAACCGGGCGAGATGCAGGGCGCCCTGGAACTTGAGGCGCAACACCAGTTCACTGAGGGGCGAGGCGTAGCGGAAAGCGGCACGGGTGACGTCGAAGGGCGGCGGGTCATGCAGGCAATGACCGCACACCCCGGGTACGGGCAAGGGTTCGGCACAGCGCTCGCAGGCCACGCCCAGCAGCGGCAGGTCCTTGCAGCACCCCGGACAGAGCAGGGTACCCGGGGTACCACACAAGGCGCAGGCCGCGATGGTGTGCGCAATAAATGAACGATGGTAAACCGTGGGCGTGTTTTGCATTTGACAGCCATCCTTGGCACGGGAATACTCGCGCCAGTCTAAATTGCCGTCCCCCTCACGAGAAGCCATGTCCCACGCCCGCAACATCAAACCCGAGCTTCGCCACGACTGGTCCGTGGCAGAAGCGGAGAGTCTCATCGCGCGTCCCTTCATGGACCTGTTGTTCGAGGCCCACAGCGTGCATCGCCAGCATTTCGATCCGCACACCATCCAGGTCAGCACCCTGCTGAATATCAAGACGGGCGGTTGTGCGGAGAACTGCGGTTATTGTTCCCAGAGCGCCCACCACGACACGGAGCTGGAGCGCGAGCAGCTGCTGGACGTGGAGGCCGTGCTGGCTGATGCACGCCGGGCCAAGGAGGCGGGTATCGGCCGCTTCTGCATGGGTGCAGCCTGGCGCAAGCCCAATGATAAGGACCTGGACAAGGTCATCGCCATGATCGAGGGCGTAAAGGCCCTGGGTATGGAGTCCTGCGTCACCCTGGGCATGCTCACCGAGGCACAGGCGCTGCGCCTCAAGGAGGCCGGCCTCGACTACTACAACCACAACCTGGATACCTCGCGCGAGCACTATCCTAACGTGGTCACCACGCGCAGCTACGATGATCGCCTGGAAACCCTGGCCCACGCGCGCAAGGCGGGTCTGAACCTGTGTGCCGGCGGCATCCTCGGCTTGGGCGAAACCCGCCGCGATCGTGCCGCCATGCTGGTGGAGCTGGCCAATCTGCCGAGTCACCCCCAGAGCGTGCCGTTGAACAAGCTGGTGAAGGTGCCGGGCACACCCCTGGCGGACGTGCCGGACCTGGATGACCTGGAGTTCATTCGTACCGTGGCCGCGGCACGCATCATGATGCCCTCCAGCCATGTGCGCCTGTCTGCCGGGCGCGAGGAGATGAGCGACGAGGCCCAGGCCCTGTGCTTCTTTGCCGGCGCCAATTCACTGTTCTTCGGCGACAAGCTGCTCACCACCGACAATGCCACCACCGACCGCGATCGCGAGCTGTTCCAGCGCCTGGACCTGCGCGCCCTCGCCGTCTGATGCGGGATCTGCGTGACGAACTGGCCCGGCGCGAGGCGGCGGGCCTTTACCGCCGCCGCCGCACCGTGGACGGGCCACAAGGTCCTGTGTTGTCCGTGGACGGCAGCGAACGGCTGGCCTTCTGTTCCAACGATTACCTCGGCCTGGCCAACCACCCGGCGGTGATCGCCGCCTTTCAGCGGGCGGCCGGCGTGTACGGCGTGGGCAGCGGCGCCGCGCATCTGGTGGCGGGACACCAGCGGCCGCACCAGACCCTCGAAGAGGAACTGGCGGCCTTCACCGGCTACCCGCGCGCGCTGCTGTTTTCCACCGGCTACATGGCGAACCTGGGTGCCGTGGCCGGCCTGCTCACCGTGGGCGATGCGGTGTTCGAGGACCGTCTCAACCACGCCTCATTGCTGGACGCCGGCCTGCTGTCGCGCGCGCGTTTTGCACGCTACGGACACGCAGACGTGGCGGCGCTGTCGCGCGACCTCGCGGCAAGCACGGCGCATCGCAAGCTGGTGGTGACCGACGGTGTGTTCTCCATGGATGGCGACGTCGCGCCATTGGGCGCCCTGGCTCATGCTGCCCGCGCCCAGGGTGCAACACTCATGGTGGACGACGCCCACGGCCTCGGCGTCATCGGCGCCACGGGTCGCGGCAGCCTGGAGGTCCATGGCCTGGGGCCGCAGGACGTACCGCTACTGGTCGGCACATTGGGCAAGGGCTTCGGCACCTTCGGCGCCTTCGTCGCCGGTGATGAGGACGTGATCGAAACGCTCATCCAGCAGGCGCGCACCTACATCTTCACCACGGCCATGCCGGCCGCCGTGGCCGAGGCCACGCGCACCAGCCTGCGGCTGGTGCAGGAGGAAGGCTGGCGCCGTGAAAACCTGCAGGCGCTCATCGCACGTTTCCGCACGGGTGCGCGGGAACTGGGTCTGCCGCTCATGGATTCGTCCACGCCGGTGCAGCCCATCCTCGTCGGCGACCCGCAACGAGCGCTCGCCATGAGTGCGGCACTGGAAGAACGGGGCATCCTCATCTCGGCCATCCGTCCGCCCACGGTGCCGGAAGGTACGGCGCGCCTGCGCGTGACCCTGTCGGCCGCGCATAGCGCGGCGCAGGTGGATCGCCTGCTGCAGGCCCTGAGTGAACTGCCCGATGCACGAGGGTAGACAAGCCACCCCGAAGGGCAGGGTGGGTCCAGGGGTTGCGGTCGTCGCAGCGCAGCGCGGGAACCGACTTCCCGCTCGCGCCGGTGTCTGAGGCATGACTGCATATCGCTGTTGAACGAATCTGCTGCGCCAAAAAATTGAGCTTGAGTATTCACATCGACATCGAAGGCAGCGGACCGCCCGTGGTACTGATCCACGGCTGGGGGTTGCACGGCGGGGTGTGGGCGCGCACTGCCCGGGCGTTGGCAGCCACCTGCACGGTGCTACGCGTGGACTTGCCCGGATTCGGTGCGAGCGCGACCCTGCCCGCCCCGTACAGTGCCGAGGCCCTGGCGCAGGCGGTTGCCGCGCGCGTGCCTGCCGATGCTGCCTGGGTAGGCTGGTCGCTGGGCGGTCTCGTTGCCTTGGCCGCCGCACGGGCAGGCGTGCCCATGCGCAAGCTGGCGTTGGTCGGTGCTACGCCATGCTTCGTACAGGTGGCCGACTGGCCCCAGGCGATGGCACCCGAGGTCCTGGCCGCTTTCGCCGCCGAACTGACCGCTGATTGGCGTGCCACTGTGTTGCGCTTCCTCGCCCTGCAGGTACGCGGCTCCGAGCGGGCACGCGACGAACTGCGCGTCTTGCGCGATACCGTCTTTGCGCGCGGGGAGCCGTCCGTTGCGGCCTTGCGCGGCGGACTCGATGTGTTGCGTGATACGGATCTGCGCGGCGTGCTCGACCACGTTACACTGCCCACGCTGATCATCCATGGCACCCGCGATGTACTGGTGCCGACCCGGGCGGCGACGCACACGGCAGAAGCGTTGCCCCGCGCACGACTCGCCCTTGTCGAAGGCGCCGGCCACGCCCCGTTTCTTTCTCATCCCGATGAATTCGAGCGCATGCTCATGGCCTTTCTGCATGAATGACGAGTACCGGGTTTTACGCCGTGAGGTACGGCGTTCCTTCGAGCAGGCCGCCGCGGCCTATGATGCAGCGGCGGTGCTGCAACGCACGGTGGCGGACCGTTTGCTGGAGCGGTTCGATCTGGTGCGCCTGCAACCGCGCCGCATCCTCGATGCCGGCGCCGGCACCGGTTACGTGAGTGCGGCACTGGCCCGGCGTTATCCCAAGGCACAGATTGTCGCGCTCGATCTCGCCCACGCCATGGTGCGTCGAGCGCGGGCACGTTTCGGGTTCCTTGCGCGGCGTCTACGGCACCACGGCTTCGTCTGTGCCGATGTGGAGCGCCTGCCGCTCGCCGATGCGAGCGTGGACATGGTGGTCTCCAATCTCACCCTGCAGTGGTGCAACCCGCTGGACCAGGTGTTCGCCGAATTCCGCCGCGTGCTTGCGCCGGGTGGGTTACTCATGTTCACCACCTTCGGTCCCGACACCCTCAAGGAGCTGCGCGCCAGCTGGTCGGCAGCGGATGGCGCGGTGCATGTGAACGCCTTTCAGGACATGCATGACGTGGGGGATGCCCTGCTGCGTGCGCAGTTCGCCGAGCCGGTGATGGACCGCGAGGACATCATTGTGACCTACGCAGAGGCGGACGGCCTGCTGCGCGACCTGAAGGCCATCGGTGCACACAACGTGAATGCAGGCCGTGCGCGCGGCCTCACGGGCCGGCGGCGCCTGGCGGCAATGCGTGCGGCCTATGAGCAATTCCGCCGCGACGGACGCCTGCCTGCCACCTATGAGGTGCTGTACGGCCACGCCTGGGCAGGCACGACCCGGCCTGCCCGGGGTGCGCCGCAGGAGGTCCACGTCTCGCTCGATAGTCTGCGCCGGAATCGATGATGAAAGGCTGGTTCGTCACCGGTACGGATACGGGCGTGGGCAAGACCTGCGTGAGCGTGGCGCTCATGCACGCCCTGCGTGCCCGCGGCCTGTGTGTTCAAGGCATGAAGCCCATTGCCTCGGGCTGTGTCGCCACACCTGCGGGCTTGCGCAATGCCGATGCGGAGCAATTGCTGGCGGCCGCTTCGTATCCGGTCCCCTACCCGCGGGTGAATCCCTATGCCTTCGAGCCCGCGGTGGCACCGCATATCGCGGCCCACCGTGCACGCGTGCGACTGGACCTGGAACACATCACAGCCATGGCGCACACGCTCGCTGCTCAGGCGGACTGTCTCGTGGTCGAGGGTGTCGGCGGCTGGCGTGTACCCCTCGTAGGGACCATGGGCGTAAACGACATGGCCGTACGGCTGGGCCTGCCCGTGATCCTGGTGGTTGGGTTGCGTCTCGGCTGTATCAACCATGCCTTGCTGACCAGCGAGAGCATCGAGCGCTCCGGCCTGCCGCTCGCGGGCTGGGTCGCGAACCTGGTCGATGCGCAGATGGAAATGGTCGCCGAGAGCGTCCAGGACCTGTCAGTGCGCCTGCCCGCACCACTGCTCGGCGTGATTCCCTACCTCCACGGCCGCCCTCCGCAACAGGCCGCACCGGCACTGAACCTGGATCCGCTCTTGCCGTAAGAGCCCGCGTCGTGGGGCCCGCCCGTCCAGTGCTTGTGGGCTGCCTGACCGTCAACCACCGGTCATGGACATGAAACGCATGACCTGTGCGGGCTTTTCGCTGAACTCGTGGCGTGCGGGTTTGCGTTCGATGGCCTGCAGGATGGCGGCCTTGAGGGCCTCGTGATCGGCACCGGCGCGCAGCAGGGGGCGCAAGGGAAAGGCGTGATCCTGGCCGAGGCACATGTAGAGGGTGCCGTCCACGGAAAGCCGTACACGGTTGCAGGTTTCGCAGAAGTGCTGGGAAATGGGGGTGATGAAGCCGATGCGCAGTTCGGTGCCGGCCACTTGCATGTAACGGGCGGGACCGCCGCCCGGCATCACGCCCGGTACCAGCGGGAAGCGGCGCTCGAGGCGCGCACGCACCTCGCGCAGGTCGATGAAATGACCGGCGGCATCGCGGCCCGTGTCGCCCATGGGCATGGTCTCGATGAAGCGCAGGGTGAAGCCGTGCTCGATACAAAAATCGACCATGGTCTCCACTTCATGGTCGTTCACGCCCTTCATCACGACCATGTTGATCTTGATGGGCGCAAAGCCTTCGCGCTTCGCAGCCATGAGCCCCGCCAACACCTTGTCCAGGCGGCCGCCGCCGGTGATGGTGCGGAAGCGTTCGTCATCCAGGCTGTCCAGACTGACGTTCAGCCGCGAGATGCCGCCACGGTGCAGTGCGGTGGCGTGCCTTTCCAACTGGACGGCGTTGGTGGACAGCGAGAGGTCTTCGATACCGGGAATGGCCGAAAGCCTGGCGGCAAGCTGCGGCAGGTCATGGCGCACCAGGGGTTCGCCGCCGGTGATGCGCACCCGGCGCACACCCAGATCGGCAAAAGCCGCCATGACGCGGCCGATCTCATCGAAGCTGAGCCAGTTCTCGGGCTCCTCGAAATCATGGAAGCCCTTGGGCATGCAGTAGAAGCAGCGCAGGTCGCAGCGATCCGTGACCGAAAGACGGACGTATTCGATACGGCGGCCAAAGGTGTCGGTGAGCTGCGGCATTAGGCACTTCCTGAAAGTCTGCTCAGTATAGTGCCCGGACGGCAGCGACGTAACCGCCCGGATGGGGTGCTCTGGCCCGGAAGCAGAAGAAACAGCCCAACGCAAAGCCGCAGGATCCCCGCGGATCCTTTGCGCGCTTTGCGCCTTTGCGTTGAGCCTTGTTGGGTTATAGCTCGAAGGCCGGCAGTTTCTTCTCCACCGCCTCGTTCCTGAGGGTCACGTAGCGGGGCAGGCCGTTTTCGTACGGGGGGTAGTCCTCACCCTGGATCAGGGGAACGAGATATTCCCGGCACTTGTCGGTGATGCCGAAGCCGTCCTCGGTGATGAAGTCGCGGGGCATGAACTTCTCCACGTTGGCCACGTTGGCGAGGTCGGCCATGCCCACTTCCCACACGTAGGGCGAGGAGGATTTGCGCACCACCGTGGGCATCACCGCGTTGTGGCCGGCCAGAGCAAACTCCACGGCCGCCTTGCCCATGGCATAGGCCTGCTCCACGTCGGAACGGGAGGCCAGGTGACGCGCCGCGCGCTGCAGGTAGTCGGCGACGGCCCAGTGGAACTTGTAGCCCAGGGCCTCCTTGACCATGTTGGCCACCACCGGTGCCGCGCCGCCCAGCTGGGCGTGGCCGAAGGCGTCACGCGTGCCCTGCTCGGCGAGAAACTTGCCGTCGGGCCAGTGGCAGCCCTCGGATACCACCACGGTGCAATAGCCGTGCTTCTGCACGTTGTCCTTCACCTTGGCAAGGAATTTGGCCTGATCGAACTCGATCTCGGGGAACAGGATCACCACGGGAATGCCGTGCTGCTCGGCCAGACCGCCCGCGGCGGCGATCCAGCCCGCGTGGCGTCCCATCACCTCCAGTACGAACAGCTTGGTGGACGTCTTGGCCATGGAGCGCACGTCATAGGAGGCCTCCAGGGTGGAGACGGCGATGTACTTGGCCACCGAGCCGAAGCCGGGGCAGTTGTCGGTGATGGGCAGGTCGTTGTCCACGGTCTTGGGCACGTGGATGGCCTGGATGGGGAAGCCCATGGCCTCGGACAACTGGGAGACCTTGTAGCAGGTATCGGCGGAGTCACCACCGCCGTTGTAGAAGAAGTAACCGATGTTGTGTGCCTTGAACACCTCGATCAGGCGCTCGTATTCACGGCGGTTCTTCTCCAGGCTCTTGAGCTTGTAACGGCAGGAACCGAAGCCACCCGAGGGCGTGTGGCGCAGCGCGGCAATCGCCTCGCTGGATTCCATGCTGGTGTCGATGAGGTCTTCGGTGAGCGCGCCGATGATGCCGTTGCGGCCCGCGTACACCTTGCCAATCTGGTCCGTATGCTTGCGCGCGGTCTCGATCACGCCACAGGCGGAGGCATTGATGACGGCGGTTACACCGCCCGATTGCGCGTAAAAGGCGTTCTTCTTGTTGGCCATTACTCTGCTCCGTTCGATCACGTTTGGAAATCAATCAGCCACGGAGGGCACAGAGGCGGGGCAAGCGCGCGACGACCATGCACCGCCAGGTCAGGCGGAATGCGGGTTCGACCTCTGTGGTTTGTGCCCTCGGTGGCCCAATTCCTTCAATCAGCCCAGCGCGTCGAAAATGGCGTCGCGGATACCCTCGACCTTGCCCGTGCCCGGAATCTTCACATATTTCGGTGCGCGCTTGTCGGCCATGGCTGCCCAGCTGGAGTAGTAGTCCACCAGGGGCTCGGTCTGGGAGTGATACACGTCCAGGCGTTTTTTCACCGTCTCTTCCTTGTCGTCGTCGCGCTGGATCAAAGGTTCGCCGGTGACATCGTCCACGCCTTCCTGTTTGGGCGGATTGAACATCACGTGATAGGTGCGGCCCGAGGCCACGTGTACGCGGCGGCCGCTCATGCGGCGGATGATTTCCTCGTCGGGCACGTCGATCTCAACCACGTAATCGATGTCGACACCGGCCTCACGCATGGCTTCGGCCTGGGGGATGGTGCGCGGGAAGCCATCGAACAAAAACCCTTTCGCACAATCCGCTTCACGAATGCGTTCCTTCACCAGGTTGATGATGATGTCGTCGGACACCAGCCCACCCGCATCCATGATCTTTTTTGCCTCCATGCCGAGCGGGGTGCCCGCCTTTACGGCGGCGCGCAACATGTCGCCGGTAGAGATTTGGGGGATGTCGTAGCGTTCCTTGATGTAATTGGCTTGTGTGCCTTTGCCGGCTCCGGGGCCACCGAGAAGTATGAGGCGCATGTGGTACTCCTTCTTGAATGAAAATAAATCGTGTACGAGCGCTACCGGCGGTCGAGCGGCTTCGTTCCCACTCGCTGCCGTATGGCTTCACGCACTCGTTATGTTCTTGTCTGCAGCCACTAGTTATA
The DNA here is from genome assembly GCA_041677345.1 of Thiohalomonadaceae bacterium. Taxonomy (GTDB): domain Bacteria; phylum Pseudomonadota; class Gammaproteobacteria; order Thiohalomonadales; family Thiohalomonadaceae; genus JALOAT01. Next base: position 3,636 of record JBAYQE010000034.1, on the reverse strand, counting down.
GTGAAACTTCATTTTGTGGCCACGTACGATGGTAGGGGTGGAAGTAACATTCCTGCCACTACCAATGGGCTTATACGCGTATAAAACAAAGTTGGAGGGGGAGTCTCATGCAGTCAGCGCCTCGCGAAATCGTCACGCCGTTCCGTCCCATCCCGCTGGATGTGCCCGAGGGCATGAAGCCCAACGAATTTTTCAACAGCACGGAGAACCTCAACGACCTTGTTCATAACAACGGCTTATTGGTGAATCCGGAAAATTTATTGCTCTACCGCAAGGCGCTCGGTCACAGCAACGAATTCGACACCTCCATCATCTACAACACCTCCAACACCATCCTGAATCCGCTTGGGCGACCGGTGCGCCGCACCCAGGTGCCGGCGGCCACGCGGCGTGTGTGGAACCGGATGAACCAGATCATCATCGGCTACATGCTGGAGCGCTATCCCGACCCCGGTGAGGCGCTGGTGCTCGCGGGTGAGGCCAGCCTGGACGCCACGTGGCCGCTCACCTCGCCGGGGGTGCCGAGTATCCGCATGCTGCACAACCACTTTATCGTGTTCCCCATGGATGAGCTGCGCCGTGCACCCCTCGCCGACCCGAAAAACCCGAACCTCACCGACGGCGGCCAGCACAGCCTGTTCCAGGCCTATATGCGCGACGTGTACCGGGCCTTTTTCGAGCGGGCGCTCGACCTGGACGTGCTCGTCCCGGCCCGCGACGCCCGGCTGAGCCTCACCGGCTATCCGCAGGGACTGCCCAGTTGGGAGGTCCGCGGCGGCGCGGAGGCCCTCAAAGGGATCGACTTCTGGAACGAATACGACCTGATCCTGAAGGGATTTCTCGACTTTTACCGGACATTCTTCTCACAGGTGTCCACGCGCAACGCGGACATGCTGGACGACCTGCATTTCCCGGGACAGGTGGAGAGCGTGCTGTTGTGCAACGACAATTTTATCGCGACTGCCAAAAAGGTGCGCGACCGTTGCATCACGGACGCACGCTACGCCAACGCCATTCGCTGGCAGCCGGCCTTCAAGCAGCTCATCTACCGCAACGACGACGGCAAGCTCATCGTCACCATCAGCCAGAACTCCATCGGCAACGCCATCACCGAACTGCTTGGGGTCGTGGTGAACCGGGTGCCCGACGCGGCGGCCTACGCCGAGCGTGAGCCGGCGCTCATCGAGCGCCTTCTTGAGGTTAGGCGTCGCCTCATAGAGGCCGACCTTGGTCACGGCATCGCCACGGCCCACTGGTCGGACGGAAGAGAATGTTAAATGGTGGACCAATATTAGAAAGTATTTAAGTGTAGACCGGCGTTAAGGAGGCGCCCTATCACCTTTGGGAGGGGCGCTTCCCGGCCGCCGGGAGAACGGCCCGCATGCCCTGCGCTGGACCTGAACCGGCACAATCGTGTTACTCGTTGTTATCCCTGGAAACTTCAGGCCTCCGGTGCGATCGCGTGGGCGGCGCAGGGTCGCGTTTTATTGATCGAAATCAATTAGCAATTGCTTAATCTCGGCGGTGCTTTATCCGCCCATAAAGAAATGTGCGTTACGGTCATTTTTAACTCGGTGCTAGCCTTTATAACCACCGGGTAGATGCTACCTTCACACGATTCTGATTTTTTCGAGGGAGAGGATTTATGGCTCTGGTCAATCCGCACGGCGGCGGCAGTCTCAAGCCCCTGCTGCTCGAAGGCGATGCACTGAACGCGGAACTTGCACGTGCAAAGACGCTGCCCCAGCTGCGGGTGAGTTCCCGCGAGAAAGGCGACATCATCATGCTGGGCATCGGTGGTTTCACCCCGCTGGACGGCTTCATGACCCATGCCGACTGGCAGGGCGTGTGCGACGGCATGAAAATGGCCAACGGCCTGTTCTGGCCGATCCCGATCACCCTCTCCACGGACAAGGCCACCGCTGACGGTCTCAAGACCGGCGCCGACATCGCACTGGTCGATGCGGACAACGGCGAGATCCTGGCCACCATGCAGGTGACCGAGAAATACACCATCAACAAGGCCCACGAATGCGCCACGGTGTTCAAGACCACCGACATGGAGCACCCGGGCGTGAAGATGGTGATGGAGCAAGGCGAAGTGAATCTCGCCGGCCCCGTAAAGGTGCTGTCGCAGGGCGAATTCCCCAGCAAGTACGGCGAACTGTTCCTCACCCCGAAGCAGACCCGTGCCCTGTTCGAATCCATGGGCTGGAGCAAGGTGGCGGCATTCCAGACCCGCAACCCCATGCACCGCGCGCACGAATACCTGGCCAAGGTGGCCATCGAGACCTGCGACGGCGTGCTGATCCACTCGTTGCTCGGTAACCTCAAGCCCGGCGACATCCCGGCCGACGTGCGCGCCCGCGCCATCGGCACCCTGGTCGACAACTACTTCGTCAACAACACCATCGTGCAGGCGGGTTATCCGCTCGACATGCGCTACGCCGGTCCGCGTGAGGCGCTGCTGCACGCCCTGTTCCGCCAGAACTACGGCTGTTCGCACCTCATCGTGGGTCGCGACCATGCCGGCGTCGGCAGCTACTACGGCCCGTTCGACGCACACCACATCTTCGACGAAATCCCGAAAGGGTCACTGGAGACCCAGCCGCTGAAAATCGACTGGACTTTCTGGTGCTACAAGTGCGGCGGCATGGCCTCCGCGCGCACCTGTCCGCATGGTGACAGCGATCGCCTGTTGCTGTCGGGCACCAAGCTCCGCAAGATGCTTTCGGAAGACGCCGAAGTGCCGGCCGAATTCTCCCGCCCCGAGGTGCTGGCCATCCTGCGCGAGTACTACGGGGGGCTGACCGAGAAGGTTGAGGTCAAGCTGACCGGCCATTCGGCCAAATGAGGGTTTTCACCGTCTTCCGTGCGGGACGGGGATGTGTGTATCTGTGACTACTTCAACGAAGGAGTGAAGCAATGCCAACTTATGTTCGTACCGAGAAGTGCGATGGTTGCAAAGGGCAGGACAAAACCGCCTGTATGTACATTTGCCCGCACGATTTGATGAAGCTCGACAAGGACGGCTCTGAAACCGGCCATGCAATGAAGGCCTTCAACCAGGAACCCGAGCAGTGCTGGGAATGCTACTCCTGCGTGAAGATCTGCCCGCAGGGTGCCATCGAAGCCCGCCACTATGCCGACATCGTCCCCCTCGGTGGCCAGGTTCAGCCGCTGCGCGGTTCCGATTCCATCATGTGGACCATCAAGTTCCGCAACGGCACCATGAAGCGCTTCAAGTTCCCCATCCGTACCACGCCTGAGGGTTCCATCGATCCGTACGGCAACAAGCCTGCGGCCAAGCTCGCCGACCTCGCCAAGCCCGGTTTCTTCACCGGCACGGAAGACGGTGGCGTGATGAAGGGCTACCGCGCTGGCGATGCCTCTGAACTGATCCGCAAGTAATCAACGAATTCGAGGAACCAAGATCATGGCTGGTACGTTTGAAGCACCTGAGGTTGTACAGGAAGAACTCGACGTTCTGCTGATCGGCGGTGGCATGGCTTGCTGCGGTGCCGCCTACGAAATGATGCGCTGGGTCGAAGCCGTCAAGGCCGAGACGGGTAAGGACGTGAAGATCAAGCTGGTCGACAAGGCCGCCATGGACCGCTCCGGCGCCGTGGCCCAGGG
>JBAYQE010000033.1:0-25912 GCA_041677345.1 Thiohalomonadaceae bacterium | reverse complement strand
CCGGGAAAGCGGGGCAAGATCACATCAACGGCCGAAGCGCGAAAAATCCGTGCCGGGCGCGATGCCGAAGACGGCTTGCAGCGCGAATTCCTCGATGAGCCCGTCCACGGCCTGCTGTCCGTGCTCCCGTTGCACTTCGCCCAGGATCAGCCGGACCCCATTGCGGTTGTAACCACCGCCGAACTGTGACTGGACAGCGATCAATTGGCGGGCTCTTTCCAGGGTCATGATCTCCCTCCTGTCCGCCCATCGCGCTGAAGTTAGCACGGGATGCGGGACCCCGACCTATCGAAGATTAGTGACATGTGCCTGATCCACCCTTCAACCGCAGGAAACCAAAGGCCATTTTCCCGCCTCTACGACTTGCACCCGGCAGCGATGCGTCTTAACTAATCAAGATCGGCCGGGGCATACCCCGGCACGACAGAGGTCTGGCAAGCGGATTCCAGGGAGGTACCGATGACTGATCGCCACCCGGGCAATGCGCCCGACAGCGCGTGCGGCCCCGCCTCACACGATCACATCATCGCCGCCGAGCGCGCACGCCTGCTGCGCGAGGCGGGGTTGGAGGATACGCCGGTCCAGCACTTCCGCCGTCCGCAGGAACGGCCCTTCACCCGCGAAGAACGCGGGCACGTGACCGTACTGCTGGGTGGCATGACCACTGCGCATGATCGCCTGATGCGCGCCGGGCTCCAGGGCCTGGGGTATCGGGCGGAATGCATCGCCGTGCCGCGCAAGGTCGATTTCCAGACCGGAAAGGAATACGGCAACAACGGTCAGTGCAATCCCACCTACTTCACCGTGGGCGCCCTGGTCAATTATCTGATTCGCCTGCGCGACGAGCAGCATGTGCCCACCGCACGCATCCTGGCCGACTACATCTTCGTCACGGCGGGTTCCTGCGGGCCGTGCCGCTTCGGCATGTACGAGGCGGAGTACCGCCTCGCCCTGCGCAATGCCGGTTTCGACGGCTTCCGCATCATCCTCTTCGACCAGACCGGCGGCAACGAGCAGACCACGGCCGGCGGCGGTTTCGAGGTGAATCCCGCCCTGTTCCTCACCCTTCTCAACGCCATTTTCATGGGCGATGTGCTCAACGCGGCCTTTTTTCACTGCCGCCCTTATGAAACCGAAGCCGGGCGTACGCAACAGGTGATGGAAAAGTGCCTGGCCCTCTGTGAGGAGGCCCTCCGCACCAAGGACCATACCGTCCACAGCGGCTTCCTGGCTCGGCTTGCCGCACGGCTCACGCCCGTGAACGCTCCGGAGGACGTGGAACGGCTGTTCCAGCAACTGCGCGACGACCATTACCTGAAAGCGCTCCAACGCTGCCGCGCATTGATGCAGGACGAACTGGAGGTGGACTACACCCGCGCGCGCCCCATCGTGAAAATCACGGGCGAGTTCTGGGCCCAGACCACGGAAGGCGACGGCAACTTCCGCATGTTCGGCTTCCTGGAGAACGAGGGCGCCGAGGTGCTGGTGGAGCCGGTAGCGACCTGGATCGACTACACCCTGCACGACCTGCATCTCTATCTGAAGGACCGTCGCGGGCTCCATGAGGGTGAGACCGCAAGCGCGGGCCTTGCCGCGCTGGCGCAGCGCCTCCGGCGCGGCATCGGTCACATCAGTAAGGAACTGGCGCTCAGCCTGGGCGAAAAGGTACTGGGGCGCGAATACGACCGCATGCGCGAGGCCCTGGGCGGTACGGTCCATCCCCTGGCCGATCAACTTGAACTGCAGCGGGTGGGACATCCGTTCTACAACGCCCGCGCCACGGGCGGCGAAGGTTACCTGGAGGTGGCCAAGAACATCTATTACTACAACCGCGACCTGGCCCACATGACGCTGTCGGTGAAGCCCTTCGGCTGCATGCCTTCCACCCAGTCCGACGGCGCCCAGGCCGCCGTCGTCGCCCACTATCCCGAGATGATCTACCTGCCCGTGGAGACCTCGGGCGAGGGCGACATCAACGCCTATTCCCGCGTGCAGATGGCCCTCGGCGAGGCCAAGGTGCGCTGCAAGGATGAGTTCCGCGCAGCACTCGATCGCTGTGGCTATGCCCTTGAGGATATCCGTGCCTATGTGGCCGCCCACCGGGAACTGCGCCAGCCCCTTTACCGCATACCACACGTCAGAGGCGTGGTCGGTCGCGCGGCCCGGTTCGTGCTGCACGTGGCCACGCGCATGGACAAGGACCCCGACTGGGCCTGCCGTGCCCTGCGGCAGGATGCGACCGGGGCATTGGATCAGGCCGATCCCGCCTAACCGCTAGCAATCCTCGTGGCCTGAGGCGCCTCGCCGCATCCAGGCCACGGCGATTCATGCCTGGCGCGAGGCGGGCTCCAGGGTAAGGTTCTCAGGGAGACACACGGTGGACCTTTCAAAACACACATGCGGGCACGGAAATCCCGTCGCTTCCGGAGCGGCCGCGGTTCAGTTTTATCGCAAGCCGTCCGTCCCCCGCCCCGACACCACGCGCCTGCCCTTCGCCGGCACCGACCGCTTTCCCCGCGGTCTCACGATCGGTCTGGACGTGGGTTCAACCACGGTCAAGGCGGTGGTGGCGGATATCGCCCGCAACACCCTCCTCTGGCAGGACTACCAGCGCCACGAGACCAAACAGGCGGAAAAGGCGCTGGAATTCCTCGCGCGCATCGAGGCCGCCTTCCCCGACGTGCCGCACAATGCCTTTCGCCTTTTCCTCACCGGCTCGGGCGGCGGCGCGCTCACGGGTCATGTAGGCGGCAAGTTCGTGCAAGAGGTCAATGCGGTGTCCCTGGCGGTGGAGAAGCTCTATCCCGAGGTGCAGAGCGTTATCGAGCTGGGCGGCCAGGACGCCAAGATCATCATCTTCAAGGACACGGGCGAAAATGGAAAAAAGAAGATCCCGTCCATGAACGACAAGTGCGCCGGCGGCACCGGCGCGGTCATCGACAAGATCACCGCCAAGCTGCGTATCGCGCCGGAGCAGTTGTGCGACATGGGTTACGACGGCCTGGCCCTGCATCCGGTGGCGGGCAAGTGCGGCGTGTTCGCCGAGACCGACATCAACTCCTTGCAGAAACAGGGTGTGCCTGCGGCCGAGCTGATGGCCTCGCTGTTCGAATCCATCATCCAGCAGAATCTCTCCGTGCTCACCCGCGGCCACACCCTGCGCCCCACGGTGCTGCTGTTGGGCGGCCCCAACACCTACATCCGCGGCATGCGTGAATGCTGGCGGCGCAACATCGCCCTGATGTGGCAGGAGCGCAAGGTCGTCTTGCCCGATCCCGCCAAGACACCGGACGACTACATCATCACCCCGCAAAACGCCCAGTACTTCGCTGCCCTCGGCGCGGTGGAATTCGGCAGGGCCGAGGTGGAAGACGCCCCCGACGTCGGCCTGTATCACGGCACGGCGGCCCTGCGCTGGCACATCGAACATGGACGCGCCGCCGCGCGTGCCCAGACGGGCAGCACGGGTCTTTCCGCCAGTGCACAGGAGCTGAACGCATTTCGCGAGGCTTACCGCATGCCAAACTGGCAGCCCGCCTTTTTTCGCGCAGGTGAAAGGGTTGAGGCCTTCATCGGCGTTGACGGCGGCTCCACCTCCACCAAGGGCGTGTTGCTGGGCAAGGACCGCACGGTGCTGGCCAAGGCCTATCAGCTCTCCCGGGGCAACCCCATCGAAGACACCGTGGAGATCATCGAAGCCCTGGCGCGCCAGGTGGCCAATGAGGGCGCCGTGCTGGAGGTCCTCGGCGTCGGCACCACCGGTTACGCCAAGGACATTCTGAAGGACGTGCTCAAGGCCGACACGGCGCTGGTGGAAACCGTGGCGCATACCGAGGCCTGTTTGCACTTCTATCCGGGCACGGACGTCATCGTCGACGTGGGCGGCCAGGACATCAAGCTGATCATGCTCAAGGACGGGCGGGTGAAGGACTTCAAGCTCAACACCCAATGCTCCGCAGGCAACGGTTACTTCCTGCAGTCCACGGCGCAGGGTTTCGGCGTGGATGTACGTGATTATGCAGACGTCGCCTTCAGCGCCGAGGCCATGCCCGAGTTCGGGTACGGCTGCGCGGTGTTCATGCAGTCCGATATTGTGGATTTCCAGCGCAAGGGCTGGCAGGCCAACGAAATCCTGGCAGGGCTCGCTGCGGTGCTGCCCAAGAACATCTGGCTGTATGTGGCCCAGGTGCCCAACCTGGCCAAGTTGGGGCGCCGTTTCGTGTTGCAGGGCGGGACACAATACAATCTCGCGGCGGTAAAAGCACAGGTGGACTTCATCCGCTCACGTTTCAAGGGTGACGAGGCGCCCGAGATCACCGTACACCGACACTGCGGCGAATCCGGCGCCATCGGTGCAGCGCTGGAGGCCCATCGCTTGCGGTCCGAACAGGGCCACACCACGCAATTCATCGGCCTGGAGCGCGTCCGGCAAATCCAGTACACCAGCACCCGCAGCGAAGACACCCGTTGCCACTTCTGCAAGAACGAGTGCCTGCGCACCTTCATCGACGTTAACACCGGCGCGGATGCACCGACTGCAAAGCTCCGACACGATGGGCAGGCGCCTCGAAAGCAGAAGTGGGAATCGAAGGTGCCGCTTCCGGCCGGCCATCAGCGCCTCATCATCGCCACCTGCGAAAAAGGCACTGTGGAAGACCTCGGACAGATGCGCGAGATCAAGGCGGGTGTGGACGAGGTGAAAAAGCGCAATCCCAATTTCGTCGAGATCGCCGCCCGCTCGGTGTTCAAGGACCCCAAGGTGGACGCGGTGGCCGACCCGCTACCCTCACCGCGCCTGGGACTGCTGCGGCGCAAGACATTGACTCGGCGCTGCGCACGCATGGAAAGACGCAAACACGTTCGCATCGGCATCCCGCGCGTGCTCAACATCTACTCCCATGCGCCGTTCTTTATCGGCTATTTCACCGCCCTGGGCGTACCGTACCGGAACATCGTGTTCTCCGACTACACCGACCAGGAGCTCTACAAGCGCGGCGCCAAGCGCGGCAGCATCGACCCGTGTTTCCCTAGCAAGCTGGGCATCCCGCACGTACACGACCTGCTCTATCGCCAGCACGCGAAGAAACCGCTCACCCACATCTTCTTTCCCATGGTCGACAGCTTCCCCACGCCTCTGACCGGCGTCCAGGCCTCCAAGGCCTGCCCCACGGTGGTCGCCACCGCCGAGGCGGCTTACGCGGCCTTCATCAAGGAAGGCGATCTGTTCAAGGATAACGGCCTCGTCTTCAAGAAGACCTTCCTCAACCTGGATCAGCCGCGCCACTGCGCCCGGCAGATGGCCGAGGACTGGGCCGACGAGATCGGCGTGACCGAGGAGGAATCCTTCCGTGCAGTGCAGCAGGGGCTGCGCGCCATGGAAAAACATTATGAGGAGCTGCGGATCCGCCAGCGTGCCGTGCTCGATGAACTGGAACGCGAAGACCGGATCGGCATCGTGCTGCTCGGCCGGCCGTATCACAACGATCCGGGCATCAACCACGAGATCCTCGAGGAACTGCAGAAACAGGGCTCCCCGATTTTCTGGCAGGACGCCCTGCCCATGGACAAAGACCTCCTCGACCGCCTGTTCGGAAACGAGCTACGCGCAGGGATCCTGTCCTCGCCGCTCGCCATCGATGACGTCTGGAAGAACAGCTACTCGGAAAATACCTCGCGCAAGCTGTGGTCTGCCAAGTACACGGCGCGCCATCCCAACTTGGTCGCACTGGAACTCTCCAGTTTCAAGTGTGGCCACGATGCGCCCGTCTACACGGTGATCGAGGAGATCATCGAGAACTCGGGCACGCCGTATTTCTGCTTCAAGGACATCGACGAGAACAAACCGGCGGGCTCCATCAAGATCCGCACCGAAACCATCGCCTACTTCCTGTACCGCTACGGGGAACGCCTCCAGGTGCGCGCCAGGACACGCCAAGCGATTGAGGCGCAGCTCCTGCAACTCCGGCAGCGACTGTCCGGTGGTGAGCACGCGGATGCCGAGCCACTGTTGCAGTGAGCCGCCCTGTCAACCCAACCGTGATTGCCCCACCGCCCTGCCCCGCATATCCGCCATTACCCGGAACGAGGTCGTTGCCGCCAGGCTGTTGTCTTGTCACTATGTGTCCTTGCGCGGCGTTCCCGGCGGCGGCCGATCGCCTGCGGGAACGCCGGCCGCTGACGAGGGCACGCGACGCTTGCCCTTGTTCTTGAGGTCGCGGTGGCGCTGCTTGGGTTTCGGTGCGCTGCGCCGCTCAGGTTTCTTTGCAGTCTTCTTCGCAGTCTTCGTTTTCTTCGGTCCCTGGAAACTCGCCTTCAGTCCGGGCAGCTCGCGGTGCTCCAGGGCGAGCTGCAGATAGCGCTCGATGCTCGCCATGGGGTTCCAGTCGGCGTGTGTCACCAGCGAAACCGCCAGTCCCTCCTCGCCCGCGCGGCCGGTGCGGCCGGTACGGTGCAGGTAGTCGTCGCCGCTGCGCGCCACGTCGAAATTGATGACCAGTTGCACACCCGGGATGTCGAGCCCGCGTGCCGCCACGTCCGTGGCCACCAGCACCTTGATCTGGCCGCTGCGCAGCAGCCCCATGACACGATTGCGCTCGCGCTGCTCGATCTCGCCATGGATGACCCCCGCACGCACGCCACGCGCACGCAGCGCATCGCCCAGCCGGGTCGCGCCCTCGCGGGTGTTGGCGAACACCACGGCCTTGTCGTAGCTCTCGTTCTGCAACAGCCAGAGGGTCAGCGCGCGCTTGTGGTCACCATGGTCGGCCAGCACCACCTGATGGCGGATGGTCTGCGGCTGGGCGCGCGCGGCATCTACCGCCACCACCTCGGGACTGCGCAGCAGCGCATCGGTGAGCGGTTTCAGGCCGCGGTGATGGAGCGTGGCGGAGAAAAGCAGTGTCTGCCGCTCCTCGGCACAGTGCCCGATGATCGCAAGCACGTCGGGACCGAAGCCCATGTCCAGCATGCGATCGGCCTCGTCCAGCACCAGCACCTCGAGATCGCCCAGCTCGGCCTCTCCCCGCTCCAGATGTTCCAACAGGCGTCCCGGGGTGGCGATGATGATCTCCGGGTTCTTGCGCAGTGTGGCGATCTGGTGACGGGTCGGCGCGCCGCCGGTGATCACGCCGGCGCGCAACCGCGTGTAACTGCCGAGGCGCATGAATTCGTCGAAGATCTGCTGGGCCAGTTCGCGGGTGGGCACCAGGATCAGGCCGCGGGTGCCCGCCTCCGGCGGCGTCTCCGGGTTGTCGAGGAAGCGCTGCATCATGGGTAGCAGGAAGGCGGCGGTCTTGCCCGAACCCGTGGCTGCGGACGCTAGAAGGTCGTGTCCCGCGGCCGCGAGGGGAATGGCCTGCGCCTGCACCGGCGTAGGCTCCGCGAGCCCCAGTTTGTCCAGGGCGCGGCTCAGTTCGAAGGGAAGATCGAGTTCAGCGAAGGTGGTCGTCGTCATGGCGCGCAACATACACCAATCGGCGCGCCGCGCCCATTGTGCACGCGCGAAGGGAGGGGGAGCCGCCCGTCCACCCTCGCATTGCCGCCCGTCAGGCCTGTGCCCGCGCCCCCGCCTTCTCCTTGATGGCCTTGACGAAGGCGGGCAGATCGGCAGGTTTGCGCGAGGTGATCAGGTTGCCGTCCACCACCACCTCCTCGTCCACGTACTCCGCCCCGGCCGCTGTCAGTTCCGGGGCCACGGCCTCGTAGGCCGTGGCGCGTTTGCCGCGCAGCAGATCCGCCGAAACCAGGATCTGCGGCCCATGGCAGACCGCCGCCACGATGCGCCCCGTGGCCAGGAAATCGCGGGCGATGGCGAGCACGCCCGGGTCTTTGCGCAGTTTTGCCGGCGCCTTGCCGCCCGGCAGCACCAGCACGTCATAGGCCGCCGTTTCCACGTCGTCGATGGCCTCGTCCGCGACCACCTCCGCGCCGTGCTTGCCGTGAATGGGCCTGCCTCCCGGCGTTGCCACGTGCACCGTGGAGCCGCCCTGCTCCAGTTGTTCCTTGGGCACGAGCAACTCGCGATCCTCGAACTCGTCCGCACTGATGATCAATGCACGCATGATTGTCTCCCCTGTCCGGCGACTCCACCGCGGCCCGGGCCACGCCCCGTGGGTAGGCTACCCTCCGGTAAAGGTATGCCACCGCACGCCCATGAACCGGCAGACCGTCCCCGATCAGAGCAGCATCACCGTCGCCACGGCGGAGCTCCTGGTGTCCTACCCGGGCCGGCAGTTCGCCCGCGCCCGGGACGAGGTCGTGCGCACGCTGCGCGGCTTCGGCGATCCTGCACCCCGCGTGGTGAAGACCAGTGTGTGGGGCATCGCGCTTGTGATGACCTCGCTGGAAAACCGCGAGGTGATCCGTCGCTGCCACGCGCTGTATCGCGCCGACCCGGCCGCGAACTTCCGCTTCGCATTGAAATGGGTGCCCGTGGATCACTGGACCCGGACCAGCCTGCCCGCCATCCGCGAACTCATCGCCGAGCGCGTAGTCCCGCTCATGGGCGCCGGTGAAACCTGGGCCATGCGCGTACAGAAGCGGCGCTGGGAGCGCTACCACACCCGCGACATCGTCATCGAACTCGCCCAGGCCGTGCCGCACAAGGTCGATCTGAATCATCCCGACTGGATCGTGTGGGTGGACGTGGTGGGCAACCGCACCGCCGTTTCCCTGCTGCGGCCGCAGGACATCTTCTCGGCGCTGCGGGCGTCCGGCGGATGATCAACTTACCCTTTGACACCGGCGCGGAAATCGCTAGAATTGCGGCCCTTCGTAGCGGGAATAGCTCAGTTGGTAGAGCACAACCTTGCCAAGGTTGGGGTCGCGAGTTCGAGTCTCGTTTCCCGCTCCAATCCCTCCCCCTTCATCAGCCTTATAGGTCCACCGGGCGTTTCCATGGCACGTGCGCAGACGCATGTGGCGCACTGATCGGCGCGCCGGCGTTTACCACGGATTTGCGACCGCCGGTACCCCTCTTACACTTCAAGGATATCGGAGCGAATGCGAGGTAAACGGCGATGCCGTTTCGAGCCCTGCCGTTGCCGCCCCATTTCGATGAAGGCGGCGTGTCCGGCGTCTGGCGCGTACCCTACGGCACGCGCGCCGCGGAGGCCGAGCATTGGGCTCTCGTGCACGGGATCGCTCCGGCTGCCGAAGACCGCTTCCGGCTATGCCTGCTCATCGTCGATGTGCAGAACACCTTCTGCATCCCGGGCTTCGAGTTGTACGTGGGCGGGCGTTCCGGCAGCGGTGCGGTGGACGACAACCGCCGGCTGTGCCGCTTCATCTATCAGAACCTCGGGGCGATCACCGCCATCGTGGCCACCCTCGACACCCATGTGGCCTACCAGGTGTTCCATGCCGGTTTTCTGGTCGATGACGAGGGACATCACCCCGCCCCGTTCACTTTGGTAAGCGTCAACGACGTGGAACAGGGGCGCTGGCGTTTCAATGCGGCGTTGGCGCCGACCCTCGGTATCACGCCCGAGTACGGCCAGCGCCACCTTCTCCATTACGTGCGCACGTTGCGCGACAGCGGCAAGTACGAGCTGACGGTGTGGCCCTACCATGCCATGCTGGGCGGCATCGGCCACGCCCTGGTGTCCGCGGTGGAGGAAGCGGCATTCTTCCACGCCGTGGCACGGCGCTCGGCCGTGGATTTTCGCGTCAAGGGACGCAACCCGCTCACGGAGCACTACTCGGTCCTGGGACCCGAGGTCACCACCGGCCCGGACGGTGAAACCATCGCGGCACGGGACGAGGAACTCATCGCGCACCTGATGTCGTTCGACGCCGTGGTGGTGGCCGGGCAGGCCAAGAGCCACTGCGTGGCCTGGACCATCGACGACCTGCTCAACGAGGTTTGCAGCGGCGACGCCCGCCTGGCGCAGCGCGTCTACCTGCTGGAGGATTGCAGCTCGCCCGTGGTGGTGCCCGGGGTGGCGGACTACACGGATCAGGCCGACGCCGCCTTTCGCCGCTTCAGCGAGGCGGGCATGCACGTGGTGCGCTCCACCGATCCGCTGGATCAATGGCCCGGGCTCGCGCTGCCGACGTGAACGGGGCGCGGGAACTGACGCTGTTCCTGTGCGGCGACGTCATGACCGGGCGCGGCATCGATCAGGTGTTGCCCCATCCGGTAGAACCCACGTTGTACGAAAGCTGGATCTCCGACGCGCGCGATTACGTGACCCTGGCCGAGCAGGCCAGCGGCCCCATTCCCAGGCCCCTCGACTTCCACGAGCTCTGGGGCGATGCCCTGGCGGAACTGACACGCGCCGCGCCCGCCGTGCGCATCGCCAACCTGGAGACGAGCATCACCAACAGCGCGACGCCCTGGCCCGCCAAGGGCATCAACTACCGCATGCATCCGCACAACGTGCCCTGCCTCACCGCGGCGGCCCTCGATTGCTGCGTGCTGGCCAACAACCACGTCATGGATTGGGGCGTCGCCGGCCTGTTCGAGACCCTGGAGGTGCTGCGCGCGGCCGGCATCCACCCCGCCGGCGCCGGCATGGACGCGGCGTAGGCGCGGGCGCCCGCCGTGCTCGCTACGCCAGCGGGCCGCGTGCTGGTGTACGCCTGCGGGCATGAAAGCAGCGGTATCCCCGCGGCCTGGGCCGCCACCGACGCGCCGGGCGTGAACCTGTTGCCCGATCTCTCCGCCGCCACGGCGGCGCGCATCGGCGACCACTGCAACGCCGTGCATCAGACCGGCGATCGCCTCGTGGTCTCCATCCACTGGGGCGGCAACTGGGGCCACGCTATTCCCGAGGAACACATCGCCTTCGCCCATCGTCTCATCGACCTGGCCGGCGCCGACGTGGTGCACGGCCATTCCTCGCACCACGCCAAGGCCGTGGAGGTGTATCGAGGCCGCCTGGTGCTCTACGGCTGCGGCGATCTCATCAACGACTACGAGGGCATCAGCGGGCATGAGGCATTCCGCGGCGACCTGTCGTTGCTCTATTTCCCGCGGCTCGGTCCCGGCGGCGAACTGCTCGGCATGCGCATGACGCCCATGCGCATGCAGCGCATGCAATTGCGCCGGGCGTCACGGGAGGATGCGCGCTGGCTGCTGCAGACCCTCGATCGCGAAAGCGTACGCTTCGGCGCGGGCATGGTACTGACGGACGACGGAGATCTTGCGCTACGCTGGACGTGAGAGCCTTGGCACGGGGGGCCAGCACGTGTTCGCCAGCCGCGAACAGGCCGCAGAACGCATAGCTGCCGAACTCGCCCATTACCGCGGCAAGAACCCGCTGGTGCTCGCCATCCCGCGCGGCGGCGTGCCCATGGGCCGCATCGTGGCCGATGCCCTCGAGGGTGAGTTGGACGTGGTGCTGGTGCACAAGCTGGGCGCCCCGGGAAATCCCGAATACGCCATCGGCTCGGTGGATGAGAACGGACAGGTGGTGCTGTCGCACGGCGCCCACGTCCTGGGCGTCGATGCCGACTACGTGGACAGGGAAGCCGAGCAGCAACTGGCCCGCATGCGCGAGCGCCGCGCACGCTACGGGCGCCCGCCCGTCAATGCCGCCGAACGCATAGCCATCGTGGTCGACGACGGCGTCGCCACCGGCGCCACGCTCATCGCCGCATTGCGCGCGGTGCGCGCGCAGAAACCCGCTCGGCTCATCGCCGGCATCGGTGTGGCGCCGCCTGAATCCGCCGAGCGTATCCGCGAGGAGGTGGACGAACTGGTCTGCCTGGAAACGCCCATCCAGTTCTTCGCCGTGAGCCAGTTCTTCGCCGACTTCGCGCAGGTGTCGGACGAGGAAGCCATCGTCCTGCTCGCGCGGGAGAAAGCACCGTGACCGACGTGCTCGTCACCACCACTGACGCGGCCTTGCCCGGCGATCTCCACCTGCCGCAGGGCGCCCGCGGCATCGTGCTCTTCGCCCACGGCAGCGGCAGCAGCCGCTTGAGCAGTCGCAACCGCTTCGTCGCGGAGCGGCTCAACGAGCGCGGCCTCGCCACCCTGCTGTTCGATCTGCTCACGCCGGAGGAACATGCCGAGGACCTCGTCACTGCGCAATGGCGTTTCGACATCGCCCTGCTCTCGCGCCGGCTTTCGGGGGCAGTGGACTGGGCTGGCGAAAAAGCCGACCTGGTGCTGCTGCCCATCGGCTTGTTCGGCGCCAGCACGGGCGCGGCCGCGGCGCTCAACGTGGCGGCCATGAATCCGGACGCCGTCGCCGCGGTGGTCTCGCGCGGCGGGCGGCCCGACCTGGCGGGCGCACTGCCGGGCGTGAAGGCCCCCACCCTGCTGATCGTCGGCGGCCACGACGAGCCCGTCATCGCCATGAACCGCAGCGCCGCCGCACAACTGGGCGGGCCGCACGAGCTGGTGATCGTGCCCGGCGCCAGCCATCTGTTCGAAGAACCCGGCGCGCTGGATGAAGTGGCACGACTGGCCGGTGACTGGTTCCTGCGCCACCTGCACCGACTCGGAACCCACGACAGCACCGATGCCTGAGTGGCGCGCACCGGGAGATTTGTTGCTGTTCGCCCTGGAGGCGTCGCGCCCCCTGGGCGAGGCCGTGGCGGATGCCCTGGACATCGCGCTGTCGCCCCACGAGGAGCGGCGCTTCGAGGACGGTGAACACAAGTCACGCCCTCTCGCCAACGTGCGCGACCGCGACGTCTATGTGCTGCAATCGCTGCACGGCCTGGGTGGCCAGAGCGTGGACGACAAGCTCGTGCGCCTGCTGTTCTTCGTGGGCGCGCTGCGCAGCAACGGCGCGGCGCGGGTGACGGTGCTGGCGCCCTATCTGTGCTACAGCCGCAAGGACCGGCGCACCCAGCCCAACGACCCGGTCACCAGCCGCTACCTGGCCACGCTCATGGAGGCGGCCGGGGCGGACCGTGTGGTCACCCTCGAGGTGCACAATGTGGCGGCCTACCAGAACGCCTTCCGCTGCGCCAGCGAGCACCTGGAGGTGCGCCATCTGCTTGCCGGTCCCATCGCCGAGGCGGCGGGAAACGATGATCTGGTCGTGCTGTCCCCGGACCTCGGCGGCATCAAACGCGCCGAGGCGTTTCGTGAACTGCTCATGCAACGCGTGCAGCGGCCCGTCGCCGCCGGTTTCATGGAGAAATACCGCAGCCGAGGCGTGGTGACGGGCGAGCGCCTGGTGGGTGACGTCGATGGACGCACGGTGATTATCGTGGACGACCTCATCGCCGGTGGGACCACCTTGCGGCGCGCCGCCGCAGCGTGCAAGCAGGCCGGTGCATGCCGCATCCTCGCCGCCGCGGCCCACGGCGTGTTCGGCGCCGCAGCCCCCGAAAACCTGCTGCCTACGGCCGTCGAGAAGATCTACATCAGCGACAGCATCTCCCCGGAACTCGCACCGGCCTCGCTGCGCCCGAGGCTTACCGTGGCTAGCTGCGCACCAGGATTCGCCGACGCAGTACGGCGCCTACATCGGGGCGCGCCATTGCCTGGCGATGTCGATTATCCGTCCTGATCCCCTGTGTTACCTGAGTGACCCCTACCCGGTAGCCCCATCGCCATCCTGTAGACCCGTACTGCCAGCTACCCTCCGGCAAGTGTCCCTAGTGCAGCCCCGTTCGCATATGTTTTGGTAACACCGGGTCGAAAAGGTCGCCATACAAGCTATGCAGAACCAGCTTGTAGTCGCTGGTCTGGCTATGTTCAATTTCCTTCCACGGAACGACATAGATAATTCTGGGCAACTCCCTGTTGCCCTTGATCGTCGTGATGTCGAGTTCAATCCTGTCGCTCGCATTGGCGAGTCCTGCCTGCAACAATCCCGCCGCCAAAAGCGTGCTTTTCCATGAACGTACATCAACCATTTCCAAGCGTCCCTTTCAACCGTCTTACCCAGGCTAATAACGCTTCATCGGGTTCGGCAAGGCGTGACAGGTAAGCTTCGTAGTACTCCACCGCTCTCGTCACATCTTGATAATAGATGTCGTACAACAGAGCCAAATTGTAATATACCGAAACATACCCTGGCTCGATTTCCAAAGCCTTGAGGTAATCGCTCTCAGCCTGCTTGATCGCACCTTGTCTGACGGCGATCTGCGCCCTCAGATTATATGCCTCCGCCATCCTGGGGTTAACCGCAATGGCCTGCTGCACGAACTCCGACGCATCGGCATACCTCTCGCGGTTGAATTGAATGAGCGCCAGATTGCAGTACGCTCCAGGCAATGCCGGATCATTTTCCACGACTTGCAAGAAGCTTCGTTCAGCAAGCGCGTACGCACCCTCTTCCATCGCCGCCAGGCCGCGCTGGAAATGACTCACCGATGATTTGTCCGAGGTCTTTGGAGCTTTCATGGCTCCATTCTCCGGCGCCCGTGGAGCAGCACACGCCCCCAAGAGAATCAACAGTGAACAACCCATTACCAGGCGACGCCAATCCCGCACCCTGGATTCAGTACATCTTGCCGATAAATGCATCCTGTTTCGGCTCCCTATCGTATTTCTCCGGGAAGATTACCTTCAGTTCATTAAGGCTGCGTTCGATCCACCGATTGAAGCCTCCTCCCCGGGTCCGAGCAAGATTGATTTCATGTAGCTCGATTACCTTGTCTTCGAATTGAAACGCCTGTTCTTCCAACAACACCTCATACTGCGCGAGCTCTTCCTCGCTCAGATCGGGGGGACGCACCGAGTCCAACAGTGCCTTGCTGAACGCCGCGTAAATCGCGGCGGTCTGGTATGTAGCCTCAGATACCACATCCAGTACCCCATACCTGGACGCCCCGCCGTAGAGCCGTACAGCTTCTTCCATCGCCGACTTCTTTCGCTGCAGACTGTCCTTCAAAGGCAGCGTCAGGTCGAGTTTCATGAAGCGCTCCTGGTGCCTGTTCCCCAATCGCAAATAGGCCATGGAAGCCAGGTATTTCGTACGTTCAGTCTGCACCTTATCCGGGGCGGAACGATCTGCAGCCACTATCTTGCCCAACCAGCCCGCTTGTGCCTCTTTCGAACCGTGCTCTCCATGCAACTCCACAAGTTGGTAAAGTGCCTCCATATATTGAGGGAATGGCTTCGTGAACCTGCGTACATACTCCTCGTAAGCGTGGATAGCCGACTCGAACTCCCTCGTGTCAATGTAGATCTCGGCGGCATTCCAGAGCGCTGCTGCTCGCAATTGTGTATCCGCATGCATGCCCGACAATCGTTCGAGCTCCTGCGCTGCTTTTTGGCCTTGGTCAGTTTGAAGGTAAGCGACCGACAGCTTCCTCGCGATGTCCGCCCCGTGCTCATGCTCCGGGTACAGACGCTGGAACCGCTGTATCAAGGCTATCGCCTCGCGCCAGCGCTTCGCTTGTATCTCCAAGGCAATTGCCTCATAGAGCCCCGCAGGCGCAATTTTTGAATCCGGCATGTCCGCGGAAATTCGTGAATAGTGGAATACTGCGCCCGATCTATCATTGTCGCTGAGGGCGGCGTCTCCCTGTCGATACACAGCGAGCGCACGCTTTTCCACCAACTCCGTACGCAATTTCGCGTCGGGCGCTTCACCTTCCAGCTTGGTGGCGTAAATACGCTCGGCTTCCTCGAATCGCCCCAACGAAAAATAGGACTGTGCTGCCACGTCGACGACCTCCCAAAGCAGATGATCGCTCGACGGTTGTGCGAAGAACCCCTCCGCCAGTTCCAGAGCCGACAAGAACTCCCCGGATTCATACGCGGTGCGTGCAACGCGTGCGGTTAGCTCTCGCACGTGGTTGTCGGCGGGATTAGCATGAACATACCGCAGGGAATATGAGATCATTTTCCTTAGGTATTGCTTATGCGCGGGATGCAACGAAAAAAGCTTTTCGCTCAATAATACCGACGCATAGGCGGACTCCATGTGCAGGATCGTATCTTCCTGGAACGCAGCCACCTCATAGTACCCAAGGGCACGCTCATAGTCTCCGTGTTGTGCAAGCAACTCCGCGAACATGAAGGCCATCTGTTCATCACGCCCATCCTCGACGTAAGCATCGAAGTAGCGCCCATACCACGTTTCTGCGTCACGGAATGCGCCATCCGTCGGCGCGGCCTGGTATTTACCATGGTAATGACGTGCCATCATGACGATGTACTTCTTCAATTCGGCACGGACTCTGCGACCTACCTCCGAATGTTCATCCACTCCCCTCCAATACTCAGTACCCTTACCGAAAGCCTGGACGAAGCGTTCTACTGCATCGTGCACCTTGTATTCGAAGCCACTCTGCTGCCAAACCCGGATTTCTTCCAGGAAGGCATATGGGACACTTGATGAGTGTGGGTGGTGCGCAACGAACTGCTGGTATACCTGCACCGCATCCGAGAAGCGCTCCTGCTTGAAATACACGTCACCCAGTGAAGCGTATACGTGGTATATGTATTGATAGCCTGCTTTATCCGCGAAATACGACCTTATTGCCTTCACACCGCCCAAATAGTAAAAACCCAAACCTAGCAAACGAAAATACTCGCTGAACACCTCGGCATCTGACGCCGGCAACCCTTGTGGTGACCCGAAGCCCTGCAGGGAAATCGCCTCGAAACCATCCTCCAGCGCTTCGCGGTAGTACGACTGCTTGAAGCGCGACCACCCTCTCTTGAATAGTGCCTTTTCATGGAAGGTCCCGTTCTTGGGTGAAAGTATCACCTCCGTATAGGCATGTTCAGCACCGCCATAATCCCCCCGCGAAAAGGCATCTTCGCCGATACGAAACTGGGCCTCGGCATAGAACTGACTGCCCGGAAATTCGTCAACGAGACGCTTCAAATTAGCGAGTGATTTTGCAGACTCCCCTGTCTGCGCATAAGCTTTTGCCAGTTGATACAGCAGAATGTCGTTGTTTTCCGCATCCGGATAGGTGAGCAGTGCAGCGGACAGAAGCTCAATGACACTACTGATTTCTGCGCGTGTTCCCGTCTCGTCTGCCACCGCATTTTGTTCTTGGCGGTCGTCTCGCGCGGTGTTCAATTCCAACTCGGCGAGCCTCGAAAGTGCATCGACACGGAAACGTGCCGTACTACCACTGTTCCTGAGATAATCGGCGTACGCCTTCCGTGCGCGTTCTGCCGTGTGGGTCTTGGTGAGCAGTGCTATTTCCTTGTGCCGGCTGTCGATAGCGTCAATCATTGCCAAATCGTCCGCCGGGATGTCCGGCTTACAGGCCGTGATGACCGCCGCAGCAGCACCGATCAGGACAAGCTCACCTAGCTTCTTTGAGAGATGACGCCACGCTGGTGCTGTCGAAGTAATGTGCCAAACCATACTGTGCCTGACTCAAATAATCCTGAATATTATCGAGACGCTCTTCCACCAGCTTCCGTCGGATGTTGCGAAAGGTATTCGCATATTCCGCGTGGAGTGTCTTCAGCTGCGCTGATATGGTGCCGGTTTTACCAGCACGAAGGAGCTTACGTAGTTCCGCGTAGTTATTCATAAATGAATCTGGAAATCGCGCACCGTAGGCAAGGGCATGATTGCCACACAGCAACACTTTGCCATTCCCGTCATAGCAGTCCAGGGAACAATCTGCGTCTTCTGCGAGCGCTTTCAGTTCGGCCACCCTGGTGCGATAGTGATTCAGTGCTTCCGTGTAGCCTGTGACGACCAGTCCTTCCTGGCTTTGTTGTGAATAGACATAAGGGAGCAGAAGAAATGTCTCGTCTGTGGCGAGATCTGTGCCACCCCTGTCTTTCACGTAGAGGAAAGCGTTGATTGCGCCAGTGAAATCCCCTTGACTCGTGGCCGCCAGCCCAATTCCAAGCAAGGCCGCATTGGCATGGATGCTGTTTAGCTGGACTTTCCTGAAGGCCTCTCGCGCACTTCGATAAAACCCATATTGATGCAGTGCATGCCCGGCGATCAAATAAGCGCGGTTGGCGATCTCCGGACGATCCAGCAGCTCCTGTGCAGCAAGTCGACGCAAGACCGCTTCCGCATCTGTCCACCAACCCTGCCTGATACTGGCCACAGCCGTGTTGAGCAAAGCTTCCGGGAAATATCTCGAATTATCCGGAACTTTCCCGTACCGTTCCATCGCCTGCCGATGTTTGCCGGACTTCTGCAGCGCGACACCATCAAGCAGATGAGCGTACGCAGCATCTTCCGGAGATAACTCATTGATCGACCCTGGGAGTAATTCATGCACTCTTTCCCAGGCCAATCGTGCTGCGTGATATTTTGCGAGGATGAAATTGATGTTCGCTATGAGCGCCCGATCACCATTTTCGTAAACTGCGGAAACAAGCCTGTCCGCCAAATAACGATCATTGTGCCGTAACAGAAGGTCAACAAGACCAAGTACGCCATTATGGTCAACATTTGTTCTTATAAGCGTTTCATTTGCATGTATCGCCGCAATCGCTGCAACATGATCATTCGCGCCGACATAGCCCTTCACGATAGCGCTTAGATGCTCCATTCCTCCTTCGTGCAACAACAGGTCCCGTGAGCGCTGGCTTTGGTCATCGTAGAAGTCTGACGATATGGCGACAAACCGCTCATCCAGTCGTTCGATTTCCAACAGAAGGGTCTTTTCCGCCTTACATACAGATGGGGCCGCCAGGGCAATGACACACATGGCGATGTGAGCTATCCAGCATTTCATAGCCAAGAATTGCGTGGTACTGCTTTGGGTACGGACGGCATGTTTTCCTGAGCCCGAGATTTTGGGAAAGGACGCAATCCGCCTACATCCCCCATCGGAGCAACATCCAGATAGTGCGACCTACGCCGCGAGCTCGCCGTTACCGCCATCAGCTATGTTCATCGCCTGACTTATAAAAAGCCGGTACAGGTCTTCCGCATTACGGCGCGCGTCAAACGTTGCCGAAAGGTTTACCGCGCCTGCCACTGCGTGTGCGTACAAGTATGGCGCCGGAGGTACCGGTGTATCCTGCTCGCCCGTTATGCTTCCGCCGCTCCAAAACGCCGCCGTTGCCGCCCAACTGGCCGGCGTCAAGAATTCCGTTTTCTCAGCAAGTTTTTCTGCCAGGCGCCGGTTCTCTTCGGTCGGGGTGAAAACCCATCGTTCCGCTGACTTCAATGCGGCGATATCGTCACTGGATGAGTCCTCCGTTATCGTTGTCCTCGCACAAAGGCAAGCCCACCAGACCGCCTCACGCTTCGGTAAAGCGTGTGCCAGAAACACGACTGCCGAGTAGAACTGCTCGTGCTCTACAAGCGAACAAACGAGTTGTTCCGGAGAAAACGACGGGTCTGCGAGTGCCCTGGCTTCCTTCTCCATCTCGAAATGCTTGTGAATGTCCTTCGCCAGCTTCTGCTGCACTTTCCTCATATCGTCGCGACCTTCCTATGTCAGCAGATGAACATTCTCTGCAGCGACCCTCTCCCAGGCTGCAGGGCCCTGCTAATTGATTTTCGTCACGCCACCCTTGAGCGTCACCATGCCACTGCCTTTTGCCTCCAGCAACGTCCCGTTGATGGAAACCTTTGTGCCTTTGATGGTGACCCCGGCAGCATCCATCTTGATGGTACTGCCACCGACCTTGAACACTATCGAGGTGTTCCCCGTGAGCTCGATCTTGTCCGCAACGACTGAGTCTGTCTTCTTGACCACGAGCGACCTGTCGCCACTCTTGATCTCAATGACCTCGTTCCCTTCCGAGACCGTGACATGGCGGTTCATCTTGATGGATTGCCGCTGATCGGCCTGAATCTCCGCCTCCTCATCATGCTTCACCAGTCGGCGGTAATTCCTCTGCGCCTGAAGGTAGATCTCCTCCGATCCCTTGAGATCATCGAATCGCAATTCGTTCCAGCCGCCGCCGCCTTTCGAGGAATTGGTGCGTATGCCGCTTTGGGTCTTGCTCTCGAATGGCGGTCTGTTGTCGCCGTTATAAACGGCGCCCGCGATGATCGGTCGGTCTGGGTCACCCCCGAGAAACTGAACGATCACCTCCATCCCGACCCTCGGGACGAAAGAACTGCCCCAGCCTGCACCGGCCCACGGTTGCATGACCCGGATAAAACACGTGCTATTCTCATCCCGCCGCCCCTCACGATCCCAGATGAATTGGACCTTGATGCGCCCTTGTTTATCGATGTAAATCTCTTCGCCCGCTGAACCGACCACGATGGCTGACTGCGGGCCGCGCATGATCGGTTTTTGGTGTACGAGCGGAGGACGAAAATGGACACTGTCTGGTATACAGGAGAATTCGTTGGTGTATCCGGACTGCTTTTCGTGGCCCGCAAGATAGCTGCTCTCACTCGCCCGGTGTCGAATGGACGTGATCAGATAACTCCCCTGCTCGGCCGCCACCGCATGTTTCGCCAACCGGAATTTTCCGCCCGCGTAAAAGCTGCTGCAGTCACTGGCTCCTGCGATTACGTTCAGAGAGGTTTCTTCGGCTTCAATGCGTTTCCTTGTGAGTTCATTCAAACCAGCGAAGTCGTAATAGTGCAGGTACTCGTAATGCTCATAGTTTCGTGCGTTCGCAAATCCGCTCATTGAAACCGTCGTTTGCAACTGCGACTTAGACGGATACTCATAGGCATAGTCATTCAACGCCCACTTGCCCGTGCGAAACTCGTAACCATGCTCCCAACGGTTGATTTGAGTCTTCGGCTGATTGCCTTTTGAGTATTCGAGATTGGTTTCGGCGCACTCCGGAAACGTGTTTTTCTCATCCACCAGAACGAGCGTGTGGCTATCGCCATCTTGCCTGAAGAAATACGCAATACCATCTTCTTCCAGAAGACGGGAAACAAAGTCTAGATCACTTTCGTTGCACTGAACGCAGTACTCCCTCGGCTTTGGATTGCCCTCGGCCTTGAAGTCGAAGTCATTGAACCCAAGGTTCTTGAAAACCTCGCAAACGATATCTTTCGTCGTTTTGTTCTGGAAAATACGGTAATTGTTAGTCTTTGAAAGAAACCACAGCCACGGCACCACAATCAAACGATACACACGAAGGTTGTCCGCCTTGACTTCACCATATATGAAGCGGCGCACATAACCGTTGAACGTTCGCCTTTGCTCGTTCTGTATCGTAACGGTGACCGTTTTTCCGATCAGTTGTTCTGGTCGTATACTGTGATTGGAAGACAGAGCTTCCAATTGGAATTCAAAGAGATCCGAGATGCGCTCGACACCATCAATTGAAGTGAGCAGCAATTCGTGCTCTGCTAACGGTGTTTTGATTGCAATCAACCGATGATCTTGAGTTAATTCACTCATGTGATCGCACCTCACGGCGAGTCTTCCTCGCACCAGTTTTCCTGTGCAAGGGACTACACCGATAAAATCCGAGTGGCTGCACCGGTTGCGTTACCCAACCGGTGCAACGCTCTTCGCTACATGCTTGCCTTCGTGCCGGTTATGCCACCCGCATGAATCTGCAAACAGTACATGCAGGCGGCATAAATTGCGGCAAAAAGCTACAGCGGCTTTGCGGTCTCCAAGTCGTAACCCACGCGCTGCGGGTTACCCGACTTGTTGGTCTTGTCGAAGTCGCTGTAGTTGATCATGATTTTCGAGTAACTCAGCGTAATCGTTTCCATCGGCTCACCTTCGGAGTCGGCGGAAATGGAGTACCCGCTCACCAGGCAGTCTTCCAAGGTGTAATCCATATATTCCTGGACCTTGTCTGCGCCCGTGCGAACAAATTTGATGACCACCTTTTTGCCCGCATTGCCGGTGACAGCTTCTTTGAAAATGCCGGTGACCGAGTTATCCGCAGCCTTCGTCACCGTGATCTCACTCAGCGAAGGACGTGTTGCCTCACGGTTAGTCAGGTTGCCGGGCTCCATGGAAATGCCACGACCAACGCCAAACTGAACAGACTGCACGGCGATATGGTCTTTATACCCGTCGGCAGTTACGTTTCCCTTGATGCCATCATACTGAAGATAAATCGCCATTGTCAGGATCCCTTCCCTATGGGTTGTTGCACAAATCGAATAAACATAATAAATCAGCCAGTCGCTTGATGGCAAGCCGGCATGTCATTGCCGCCGGCAGTCAAGCGCGTTTGCTCATGGTTATGCCTGGGCCGGAACCGATCACCTCACTTTCTCACCCCGCCAAGATTTACGCAGTTGGGCAGTTCTCCGCCACCATCTGCGCATCAAAACATGTATTGATAATCGAATATGGCTCGTACCCCATCCAAGTCTTCCTTGAGGTGACTTGAGGAGAAGTAGCTCGCAATTGGAAAAGCAAAAAAGAGATTTCCTTGTGCATTCCTGGACAGCGCAATCTGGAAGCCGAATCCGCCATCGACCAGGGTGCCCTCCACGTCGCTCCCGCGGGTAACACGTTTTTGTACGCCATAAGACATATCCAGGAATATGCTTGGCTGTACAACGTCCTTCATATTCACGCCACCTATCTCGAAATCAAGTAACGCCGGCCGTTCGAGGCTTAGCTGGAGACCGGCATAAACGCCTGAATCTGCGGAAAATGTGTTTACAGGAAAGCCTTTCGCAACGGTAGGACCTGCAAGTGAGAACTGGTTGATCGATGGAAGAGAATCGTCGCTGTATTGCCATTCGGTCTGCAGGAGAAACCGCATCGGCGACGCATTGAAAGGCGTGTCCCAGAATGACAATAAAGAGTAATCACCATGCGCGATGAAGAATTCTTCTGCTTTGCCAAGCTGTTCTTCTTCATCACGTCCGGCCAGGACCGACACCGCACCCTGGTGCAGTCGCCGCTTGGCTTCGTTCAAGGTATCGAACAAGTATGCCAGTGAGATGGACTCCACTTTGTTGTCCAACATTCCATCGAGGTCGATCATGTCGTTATTCGACTCAAGCCTTGATGTTGTCTCTGCTGCGGTAAGCACCAGAGACCTGGAAGCTATGCGACTGCGTTTTATCTTGTACAGCATGGAAACCGCCGTCCTGTCCGTCACTCCACTAAGGTCGAGCAGATCCAGGGTTTCATTGCCGCTGGCCGCAAGGACGAATTGATTCGTGCTGGTTTCGGCGGAGACAAAGAATCTCGGTGAAAACAGGGAAACTGAATACTTCAGCTGCCCATAAGTCGTGTTATCCGGATAAAACGAGGTCAGCGCTCCCACGGTCAATTGATCCGAGGCGCCGATAAGATTGTTGAGCCTTGCTTCGGCATACAGCCGGTAATTTCCGGTCTGGTCGGAACCGTGATTATCCAGGCGGGCGAAACCTTGGTAGCGACGTTCATCATGAACATTCAACTGCAGATTGGTGTCGCCGACCTCTCTGCCAGGCTCGAAGTATCCGACGACCGACAATCCGGGGTGGTCGTTGATCAGGTAAAGAGCTTCCTCTATGGCATCACTGGTGACTGGCTGCCCCAGCATGTCGTCAAACACTGAAACAACCCGCCCTGTGCCGTAAAGGCGGTTTCCCTGTATTTCGACGTCGCCCAGCGTACCTAGCAGGAGGGTCAAGGTCACGATACCGTCCCGAACCGCTTGTTCGGGAATGTAGGCCTTTGCGAGGATAAAACCTCGCTCCCGGTAAAATTGGGTGATACGGTCGGCTACTGCTTCGATCTGCCCCAGCGTGACACCGCGCTTCGAACGTTGGTCACGTATCAGCCATACCAGCTTCTGCAAATCCAGATCATTGACAGGCCTTCCGGTCGAATCATTCTCAATCTCCCCGAGCAGGGTGGAAACCTCTTTCACTTCAGCTTCCGTAAACCCCGAGGGTAATAGCCGGTACTCCTCCATCAAATCGTAGCGGATGGTTTCGATGAGCTTTTCGACATCGGATCGCGTTATCCCCAATTCAGGATATTCCACCACGCCTTGCAGTTTGAATTTGGTGACGTTCAGTCGCGGACCGGCGTTCGGATCCGGATCACGTCCCCGCACATTCGGAATATCAAGATCCCGCAGCATCGACTTCCGCTCAACCTCCGGTGCCTCGATTAGCTCCGGCATCTCGAGGAACCCGGCCTGCAAACCGGGTGCAAACAGGGAAGTCGCAACAAGCAACAGATAGCGAGTTCTACTCGTGACACAACGTGAACACATGATCTCTTCGGTCAACCGACAATGAAAGCGCCGATTCCGGTTGTTCGATTCCACAGCATCGCTTGTTAGGCTTGGAGGAAAAACCTGCCGAAACTTGCCTTGCGCTCGCCGAGCTTCGCCAGCGTCGGTTCGCTATGAGCCGCCTGCTCCCGGCCTAGCGCGGGCATTGTTGTCTGGTAGACGGCGACGGACATGCGTCCACGGCGTGGAAAGTACCCGCGGCTGGAGTATGCGTGCTGAATGGTGGTAACTGACTCGGTCGTCAGTCGTTGAAACGGCCGAAATCCCTGAGACGGGAATTGGTAGGCGAGGTTGAGTCCATTCGAGCGAACGAAAAACACGTCCATTGCTTCTTCCTTGAGTACAGCGATCTCCTCAATGGCGCACATCATACCGACTTTGCAGACGTGCGGCTATTCAAAATTAGTCAGGCGGACCAGGGCTTCACCCAGGACCACTTGCCGCTGTGGGCCCTGGCCTCTTGGCAGGCATGCCGCAGCCGCTTTATAAGCAATTGTCTTATGACGTGCCGCCAGGTGACCTACCTGGAGAGGTGTGGCATGGACCACTCACCTCAGGTCACGTACTTCAAGACAGGTCGACTGCGGAATCCCTCACAATCAACAGTCAGTGTTGACTTGGTGACGATCCCGCACGCCTCACGTCACCACCGCAGCTGAGCGGCGGTCGCCGTACTCGAGGCGGACGTTGTCGTCACCCAGCAGATGCCGCAAGCGTTGCAGCAGTTCCTGGGCGGGCCGTACGTTCCAGGTTTCACCGAGATCAATGGGCGCCTGCGCGGTGCGGTTGCGATAATGCACCCGGATGGGACAGCGGCCTTCGCGGAAAGGTGACAGTACCTTCTCCAGCGACAGCAGCAGGTTGTGATCGGCTTGGTTGTCGTCCAGCCGTAGCACGATGCGGCGCGCATAGCACTCGCGCGCCTGATCCATGTCATGGATCGCGGTAGCCTGCATGCGCAAGCCGCCGCTGTATTCGTCGATGTTTACTTCGCCTTCCACCACCAGCACGCGATCCTTCACCAGTTGGTCGCGAAAGCGCTGGTAGGCCTCGGCAAACGCCGCGATCTCGATGCGGCCACTGCGATCGTCCAGGGTGACGAAACCCATGCGATCACCGCGCTTGTTCTGCATGGTGCGCACGCCCACCACCAGGCCCGCCACCACCACGCTCTGCTTGCGCTGGGGTTTGAGGTCGGCGATGCGGCAGGAGGTGAAGCGCTTGAGTTCGTCCAGGTACTGGTTGATGGGGTGGCCGGTGAGATAAAGGCCGAGGGTCTCCTTCTCGCCCTGCAGACGGAAATCTTCGTCCCATTCGGGCACCGGGTCGTAGGTGGCCGGGCTGTCCACCAGCACCGCGCTGTCGAAGCCGAACAGATCGCCGAGACCCGCCTCGCTGTTCTTGCTGTCCTGCTCGGCCAGCTTCAGGGCCTGGGGCAGTGCCGCCATGAGAGTGGCGCGATTGGCACCCAGGCCGTCCAGCGCGCCGGCGCGGATGAGCGCTTCCAGAACGCGACGATTCGCCTTCTTCAGATCGATGCGGCGGCAAAAGTCGAACAGGTCGCGGAACGGCCCTTTCGCCAGGCGTTCCTCCACGATGCCGGCAATGGCCTGCTCGCCCACGCCCTTGATGGCACCAAGACCGTACACGACGGTGCCCTCACGCACCGTGAACTTGTGTGCACTGGTATTCACACTGGGCGGCACCACTTCGAGGTCCATGGCGCGGCATTCCTCGATGAGCGTCACCACCTTGTCGGTGTTGTCCATGTCCGCCGACAGCACGGCGGCCATGAACGCAGCCGGGTAATGGGCCTTGAGCCACATGGTCTGGTAGGAGACCAGGGCATAGGCGGCGGAGTGTGACTTGTTGAAGCCGTAGCCCGCGAACTTCTCCATCAAATCGAACAGCGCGCCGGCCTTG
>JBAYQE010000032.1:0-26476 GCA_041677345.1 Thiohalomonadaceae bacterium | reverse complement strand
GACGTTCCGTCCGGGAATCACCTGCGGGCTAGTATCAAGGTAGCCAAGGCCACCGTGGCCGGCCATCGGACACGGAACACGCGCTGACACCATGACCCCCACGCCAATCCTGGATCCGGGCCGTAACTGCTGGCGCATCGAACAAGCCGACCGGCTCGCGTTCCTGGTGGACGGCGCCGCGTATTTCAGTGCCGTGCGCAATGCCCTGCTACAGGCACGCCGCGCCGTTTACATCCTGGGCTGGGACATCGATTCACGCCTGCGCCTCACGCGCAGCGGCGAGCAGGACGGTTATCCGGAACCTCTCGGCGAGTTCCTCAATGAGCTGGTGCGCCGCCGGCGTGATCTGAGCATTTACATACTGGTCTGGGACTTCGCCATGATCTATGCCCTCGATCGCGAGTGGCGTCCCATCTACAAACCCACTTGGCAACGTCACCCGCGCCTGCACTTCCGCATGGATGGTCGCCACCCCGCAGGCGCCTCCCAGCATCAGAAGATCGTCGCGATCGACGACAGTGCGGCCTTTCTCGGCGGCATGGACCTGTCCAAGTGGCGCTGGGACACACCGGAACATCGTCCGCTGGATCCGCGCCGCAGCGGGCCGGAAGGTCATCTTTACCCGCCCTATCACGACGTGCAGGTGCTGGTGAGCGGTGCCGCCGCACGCGCCCTTGCGGAACTGGCCCGCGAGCGCTGGTGGCGCGCCACGGGTGAATGCCTGGCGGTACCTGCACGCAATGGCAGTGTGTGGCCCGAGGGCCTGGACGCGGACATGAGGCACGTGGACCTGGGCATCGCGCGCACCTTTCCACGCTACAACGGCTGGGACGAGGTCCGCGAGGTGGAGCGCCTGCATGGCGACGCGATCCGCGCCGCCCGGCAGTACATCTACATAGAGAATCAGTACTTCACTTCCAACCACGTGAAGAACCTGCTGGCGGAACGACTTGCAGACGAGCACGGGCCGGAGATCGTGCTGGTGCTGCCGAAGCGCTCCGACGGCTGGCTGGAACAGCACACCATGGACGTGCTGCGTGCGCGTGTGCTCGAAGGACTGCACGCCGCCGATCGGCACCACCGCCTGGCGGTGTACTACCCGGATCACCCACTGGTGAGTCCGAACTACATCAACGTACACGACAAGGTGATGGTGGTGGACGATGAGCTGCTGCGCATCGGCTCGGCCAACCTGAGCAATCGTTCCATGGGCCTGGACTCCGAATGCGACCTCGTGCTCGAGGCGCGCGGCGATCCCCTGGCCAGGGCACAAGTGGCCTCGTTTCGTAACCGACTCCTGGCCGAACACCTGGAGACCACGCCCGGAACGGTGGCCGAGACCCTGGAGCGCGAGGGCTCGTTGCTGCGCACCATCGCTGCACTGCGCCGCCCCGGCCGCACCCTCATGCCCCTGGAGACCCGCCTCACTTCCATGGAGGACTGGGCCAGCGACCTCACCCTGGTGGACCCGGAACATCCCATGGAGGCCGAAGCCCTGGTGCAGCACTTCGTCGACGAGGAACAGCGCGGCCCCGCGCGACGCCACCTCATGCGCAACATCATCCTGCTCACGGCGCTGTTCCTACTGGCCGCGGCCTGGCGTTTCACGCCTTTGCGCGATTACCTGCAGGTGGAAACCCTGCTCGCCCTCATCCAGGCGCTGCGCGAGCTACCGGCGGCTCCCCTGCTCACCATCGCGGGCTTCGTGCTCGGCGGCCTCATCTCGGTACCCGTCACCTTGCTGGTGGTGGTGACTGTGCTCGCCTTCGGGCCGTGGGCGGGCTTTGGCTATGCGCTCACCGGCTCCATTCTCAGCGCCTGCGCCACCTACGCTGCCGGGAACTGGCTAGGCCGCGACCTGGTACGCCGCTTCGCCGGCGCGCGTGTCAACCGCCTTAGCCAGCGCCTGGCGGAACGCGGCGTGCTTGCCATGGCGGTGATCCGCTTCCTTCCCATCGCACCCTTCACGGTGGTGAACATGGTGGCCGGCGCATCGCACATCCGCTTTCGGGATTTCGCCCTCGGCACCCTGCTCGGCATGGCGCCCGGCATGCTCGCCATCACTGTGTTCGTGGACCGCATCGCCGCCAGTCTGAAAAGCCCGGAACCGGTCAATCTGGTGGTACTCGCGGGCGTGGTGTTCGTCATCGTGGTCGCCGCCTTCCTGCTGCGGCGCTTGCTGCGCCGCGTTCCTCACCATCAGGGTACGGGCTCGGATGCCGGACCATGAGCATCGTGCTCGCCAGCTATAACATCCATCGCTGCGTGGGCATGGACGGGCGCTATGACGTGGGGCGCGTAGTGGAGGTCATCCGCGGCCTGAATGCCGATGTGATCGCACTCCAGGAAGTGGACTTCCCACTGGGTGGTTCTGCGGTGGACCTGCTTGATCTCATCGCCTACGAGACCGGCTACGCGCCGATTGCCGGCCCGACCCTCTACTCGGACACCGGCCACTACGGCAACGCCCTGCTCACCCGTGCCGAGGTGCTCGCGGTGCGTCGCTTCGGCCTGGCGCAGTACGGCAGGGAACCGCGGGGCGCCCTGGACGTGGACCTGTACGGCGACGGCGTGCGCTTCCAGGTCATTGCCACCCACCTGGGCCTGCGCCCATTCGAGCGGCGCCGCCAGATCCGCCGTATCCTCACCCTGTTCCATGGTCGTGAGCCTGCGGCTCTGCTCGGCGACATCAACGAATGGCTACCCTGGGGCCGACCCGTGCGCTGGATGCACCGCTTTTTCGGCAGACCACCCGCGCCCGCCACCTTCCCTGCCTTCCTGCCCGTGTTCGCACTCGATCGCGTGTGGGTGCACCCGTTGCGCGCTCTGCGGCACATCGAGCCGGTGAAGACACCCTTGGCGCGCCGTGCTTCCGATCATCTGCCGGTGAGGGCGGTGGTGGAATGGAAGGATCTCTAGGCGATGCGTAGGTCACGTTGCAAAGCTACGTGACCTACGAAGACTTTGCGCCCTCTGCATCTTTGCGTCTTTGCGTTGGGCGGTTTTCTTCGCCCATGCGCTAATGGGGCTTGCGCGGTGTAACAGTATCTACGGCGAGCGAAGCGCAGATCCCGCAAAGAACTGCGCCACCCTCGCCGCCGCCGCCGCCACATCGTCCACCCGTGCAAGGTGAATCAGCGCCTCCCCCTCATGCACCAGCGGCATGCGCGACAGGCCGATCACCACGGCGTCGAACGGCGCACACACCCGGGATTCCGCATCATCGAAGGGATGAGCGATCACGCCCAAGATGCCGCCCTTCTCCACCGCACCACCCAGCCGCACACCGGGCCTGAACAATCCGCTCTCCTGCGCCCTCACCCAACTGTTCGCGCGCGCGATGACCGGGGCCGCGGCGGGCACCCGGCCCGGCAGCATCTCCAGCGCGCACAGCACGCGCCGGATGCCGCGCAGTCCCACGGCAATGGCATCCTCATCCAGGCGCATACCCTCGCCGCCCTCGTACAACAACACCGGCAGACCCTTGTCCATGGCGGCCTGACGCAAGGAACCATCCGGCACATCCGCGTTGACCAGCACCGGCACACCAAACGCCTCAGCGAGGCGGCGCGTGGGTTCATGGGCGAGGTCGGCACGGATCTGCGGCAGATTGATCCGGTGGGTGGCTGCCGTGTGGAGATCGATGCCGTGGGTGGCCTTGGCCACGACGGCCTGCATGACCCGGTGCGCCACGCGTGCCGCCAGCGAACCGCGGCTGGATCCGGGAAAGCTGCGATTGAGGTCGCGGCGATCGGGCAAATACCGGGAACGCTGCAGGAAGCCGTGCACATTGACCACCGGGATGGTGATTACCGCGCCGCGCAGTTCCTCGGGATGCAACAGCGAGCGCAGACGACGGATGATCTCCACACCGTTGATCTCGTCACCGTGGATCGCGGCACTCACGAACAGCACCGGCCCCGGTTTCCGTCCATGGATCACGTGCAATGGAAGGGAGAGTTCCGTATGCGTGTAGAGTTTGGTCACGGGTAACTCCAGGGCCACGCTCGACCCCGGTGGAACCGTCACCCCGTTGATGCGCAATCGCTCCATGCCACCACCCCGAAACGTCCTCTGCAAGCATAGGGCGGGGCATGCCCGTTGCCGCCACCTGGGGACGGCGTGCCGATGGTGGACCTGCCTCGCGTATACTGTCCCGCCATCCACGATCATCGCCCGCCATGTCGACGCACCAGCTCATCCTGCTGCCCCGCGCCCCCCATATCCTCGTCGCACAACCCGCGCTGGTGCAGGCTCTGCGCGACGTGGGCTTGATCGGTGAGCGCATGGCCGAGGCCGATTTCCACAAACCTGGCGAGGAATTCCTGTACCTGCTCACCTTCCTCGGTTGCTCGCCCGTGGTTTCGCTGGGCGAACCTGGGCCTACCGCGGACTTCTGCCGCGTTCAGATCCCGGCTGCCACTCAACACACCCAATTCGTGGCCGGCGCCAACGTGAAGCCGCCACGCTGCCCCAAATGCAGCCACCGCTTCGAAGACTGGCAGGCCCGTGTCACGACCTGGCGGGATTCCGGTGAAACCTCCTGCACCTGCCCCGCCTGCGGACACACGCAACCACTCACCACCTTGTCCTGGCGCCAAAGCGCGGGCTTCGGTCGCACCCTGGTGCGCGTGTGGGGGATATTCGAGGGTGAGGCGGTACCGGGTGAAAAGCTCATGGGCGCGCTGGAAACAGTCAGCGGTGGACCATGGACGCACCTCTATTACCGCGCAGACTGACAACAGTAAGCTCACGAATCCACCCCATCCACCTGCAGGGAGCGCCTTCATGCCCACAGGTGCACCGGATGCGATGGCTTACCGAAACCACGGCGGTTACGGTGAGAATCGCGGCCGGTGGCCGCTCCTACAGGGGGAATCATCCACCGTGGTTTATTACCCTACCTGCAGGAGCGCCTTTATGCCCGAGGGGTGCACCGGGCGCGAATGGCTGGCAATACCGCAGCGGTCACACTCCACCATCGCGGCGGGGCTCAAAGCCGTGCGCGCACAATGGCGGCGATCTCCTCGTCCGCCAGCAGTACCGGGTTGGTCTTCATGCTGTTGTTGCGCGCCGCTTGTACGATGCGCATCAGGTCCGCCTCACTCACGCCGTAGGCAGACAGTCGCGGCAGGCCGAGAGTCACCGTCCACTGGTCCAGTACTCGTACCAGTGCGTCGCAGGCGGCGGTATCGTCTTTAGTCGGCTCATGACTCAATAGCCGCCCGACGTCGGCATAACGCCGCAGCCCCGGGCCCCGCGGGTCCCGTTCTCGCAACGCCACGATGTTCATTGCGGTGGCGGCGGCGACCACGGTGCCGCAGGCCACGCCATGGGGTATGGGGAAAAAGGCGCCCAAGGGCTGGGCGAGCCCGTGCACTGAACCCAGCCCCACCTGCGCCAAAGTCACACCCGAGACGTAGGCTGCGTAGGCCATCGCCGCACGACCGTTGCGCGCCGCCATGGTGTCACCGCCGCGCCATGCGTCCATGAAACCTTGGTTCACCGCGCGCAGGCCGCTCAGCGCGAGTGCATCCGTGAACGGGTTGGCCCGTACGGACAAATAGGATTCCAACAACTGCGTGAAGGCGTCCATGCCCTGCGCCGCTACGTGCGTGGGTGGGCAACTGGCCAGCAGCGCCGGGTCCACCAGTGCCACCCGGGCGACCAGTTGCTCGTGGCGGAACGATTTCTTGTAGCCGCCTCGGCCGCGCACGGACAACACCGCGTTTCTCGTGGCCTCGCTGCCGGTGCCTGCGGTGGTGGGCACGGCAATGAAAGGCGTCGCCGGCCCGGTGTACGGCAGGCCGCGCCCCACGTCCTCCAGGTAGTCCAGTACCGAACGGCCGCCCGGGAGCAGACCGGCGATGGCCTTGGCCGCATCGATGACGCTGCCGCCGCCAATGCCCACCACCACCTCGATGCCCGCACCATGAAAACGTTGCACCGCCTCGTCCACCAACCCGGGGGATGGCTCGTCCGTGACGCACAGGTTCTCATGGGGGATACCGGCAGCGTCGAGCGCCTCCATCAGTCGCGGCCAGTGCGGACTCGCGCGAAAGGCGCGAGCACCCGTCACCAGGAGTACCTTGCGACCATGTTCGGCGATGACATCGGGCAGTTCGGCGATGCGCCATTCGCCGAACACAAGGCGCGGCTGTGTGGCAATGGTGAAGAAAGGAAACTCCATGAGTGCTCCTGAAGGCATGGCTGCAAGCGGGAGTAGGTGCACGACGAAGCCCTGGTCGGGCTTCGCCGTGCGCGATGTATCAGTTCCTGCCCAGGAACGCCACCACGGCTTCCACCACCTCGTCTGCATACAGGTCGCGGAAGAAGTGATCGGCACCGTCGATCACTTCCAGTTCCACCTTGCCACTGTCGGCCAGAGGCCGGGTCCTGGGAATGAGGCCGGTCACTACCGTATCCTCGCTGCCGGCGATCACCAGCACACGCTCGTTGATCTTGTTGAGCAGGCCCGGCGTGTCCATGCGCGGTTCATCGCCGTAGTAATTCGCGAACGAAGCGGCGGTTACCCTTGCACCGGGGCAATAGATGAAATCCACGTCTTCGAGCACTTCCTGGCCCTTGTGCGCGTCCACCAGCTTTCTGGCGCGTTCGTAGACGGGCTTCAAGTCCTTGCCGTAGGCCTGTCGATAAGCGGCATGCATGTCTTCGGGCGTCCAGGTCGCGGGCGCGACGAGCACCACCTGCCTGACCGTGGCGTCGTCATTCTCCGCCGCAAACCAGGCCGTCTGGTTGCCGCCACGCGAATGACCGAGCAGCACGATGTCTTCGGCACCGCGTGCCTTCGCCCAATCCAGCCAGGCGCGAATTTCACCCATGGCGTCCGTGTGGCGGTGTGTGTGCAGGGCTTCGCAGTCGTACATGCCACGCCGACGGTCTTGGCCCAGGCTCAGAGTGATGGAAAGGCTCGCGATACCTTGATCGAGCAACGCCGTCTGCAAGGCCTGCATGATCTCCATGCCCCCATGCGCGAGCGTGCCGTGGGTCATGAGTACCAGCGGACCACTGGCAAGGCTTGCATCTTCCGGGCTACGCAGCTCACCCAGCAGGGTGAGACCGTGATGTTTGATGGTTACTTCCTCGGCATGAACGAGTCCGCTCATCCAAAACATGGCGGCGGAAAGGAACAGGGCGATTTTGTTTTTATGTTGCATGGTCTCCTCCGGTGGTTGAACCGGCACGGCTCCCTGTCGCCAGGTCACCGGCCGGTGGAGGAAGATTACA
The DNA here is from genome assembly GCA_041677345.1 of Thiohalomonadaceae bacterium. Taxonomy (GTDB): domain Bacteria; phylum Pseudomonadota; class Gammaproteobacteria; order Thiohalomonadales; family Thiohalomonadaceae; genus JALOAT01. The sequence goes on along the minus strand of JBAYQE010000032.1, from coordinate 19,228 downwards.
GAGGCAGGATCGGCGCGTCCAACCGCACGCAAAGCCGGGGCGGGTCAAGGGCAGCATCCCCGAAGAGTGGATGGGATTTACAGCGCCGGGGCGGCGTTGGCGGCAAGACCGTCAGGTGTGGCACAGCGGCCGGTCGTCCGGATGTTCCACCTGCTCAGCGATGGTTTGCACCATGTCGCGCAGTTCTTCCATGGAGATGGACTGGAGCACCCTCGCCAGCAGATCGGGGTCGAAGCGAATGGTCGCCGGCGCCCCGTTTCCGAGCACCACCCGTACACCCGCCACGTCCTTTTCCAGGATGTCCTCCATCACCTCGGTGTGCTCCTGAAGCAGCACGTCGTATTCATGTTCGATGACCTTGCTGAGTTCGTCGTCCAGGTCATCCGGTACCGCCACCATCAGCCCGTCTGCTTCCGACAACAGCGCCTCCACCCCTCGCACACGCAGGAAATCGACGAAGCGGTCACGCAGACTCTCATGGAAGAAGATGTATTCGAGCATCCGGGCGGTATCCCCTGGTTATGGTGGGTAGCCAGAATACCATCGGGTCACACGAAATGCGGCGTACGCGGCTGAAATCTTCCACGGTAGCCACATGAACCACCGGGGATCCGGGAACCGGACAGGCTCCGCGTGGACGATCGCCGGCAGTGTCCCCGCCTCAGCAAAGGCGCATCACGCCGAAATCACGTCTTTGTCGCGTGCTACCGCAGCAGCACCGTGTTGGCACGTGCAAAGCTGCGCAGGTGACGCAAGCCTGCCTCGAAGGCGTGCAGCACGGGGCTGGTTCGGTGCAGGCGCGACAGCAGTGCCGCGAGGCTGGGTTGGTGATGTGCGACCACTGGGGGCATTTGCGGCAGGAAGACGGCGGCTACCGCGAGGCGCAGCACGAAGGAGAAGCAAAACACCCACAGCAGCGTACTCGGCAAGGTCACATGCATGGCACCCAGACTGAAGTCGGCGGGCAGCGCCAGGGCGATCCAGCCGCCGGCCAGGGCACCGCAAAAGGTGGCACCATTGGCGAGCACGTTGTGGTAGGCCATGTAGGTGACACGCTTATGCGAAGGCACCAACTCATAGAGGTAATTGCCCGCACTCAGGATGAACCCCGACCACACTGCACCGCCGTAACCCTGCACCAGCAGCACGTAAACATAGTCGGTGGAAAACAGCCACAGCCCCGGCAGTAACGGCACCAGAAAGCCGGTGACACCGAGCACGAAGCGGCTGCCGTACAGGTCGCACAGGCGTCCCCAGGTCTGCATCATCAGCACCTGTACGAGCAGCGATGCGGCCGCGGCCGTCATGAACTGCAGGTAGGTGAAATTCAGATCGCGCAGCATGTAGACCGTGAAGAACGGGCTGGCGACGGCCACTGCCCCGTGCATGGCAGCGAAAAACCCGGAAAAGCGCGCAAAGGGTGAATGGCGCACGCGCGCCCACCAGCCCGCTTCAGGTCGTGGCTCCAGCACCGCCACCTTGCCCGGCGGGTCGTACATCTGCGCCATGTGCCAGGCGGAAACCACGCGCCCGGCCGTGGCGAACACGAAAATGACGGCGAAGCCCACATAGGCGAGTCCTGCACCGTCGAACAGGTGCAGCACCACGCCGGCGCCCACCAGGGCGAGGAACGACGTGAAGCTGGCGAGCCGCGTGCGGAAGGCGAAATACCGCCCGCGCTTGCGCGCCGGCACCAGATCGCCCATGAGGCTGCTCCACTGGGGCGTGATCAGGTTACCGGCGGCGTAATAGAAAACCGCGCAGGTCAGGAAGATGGCACGGGCGTGTTCGGGAAACACCAACGGCAGCACGATGATGGGCAGCCACATCGCCGCCTGCAGCCGCGCGCCCAACAGGATGAGGATACGGCGGCTGCCCACGCGCCGTCCCAGCCAGGCGGAGAACAACTGCGCCACCGAACCTACCAGGGCTGGCAGCGAGGCGAGCAAGGCAATCTGGCCGGTGCTGGCCTTGAGGTGGACGGCGAAGGCATTGAAGTAGTTTTCGCCGCAGCCGGTCTGCACCGACATGGCGACGCCATCGCGGACCGAATGGCGGAGCGAATGATCGACCTGCGGGTCCCGGGCGTACCGGCGAGCCATGACACAAGACCAATCGGGTGGAGTGGGTGGGGCGCGGGGTCACTATAAATCCGGCCCTTGTCGTGTACCGGAAATAGTCGACACTTTTCTGGGATTTTTTAGGGGGAGAACAACGGTGTTTCCTGGCGAGGGAGAGAGGCGAATTGTTGAGCGAAATGCGAGGCGTCTGGTGAGACGGAACGCGTTTTCGTCCGGTGCGGTTCGAGTGGCGTAGGTCACGTTGGCGCTGCGCCAACGTGACCTACGACTCCCCACAGACATGGATTTCGGATTTCCCCGTGTCCCCGTGGTCAATGCCTTTTTCTTCGGCGCTACTGGAGATACGCAAGAAGGGCCGAAACACGCATCCCTGGCTATTCCGGGACCAGCCAGGCCACGGCTCCGCGTCCCGCGTGCTCCGGATCCAGCACCCGCGCCAGCCGCGGCAACAGCGCCTCCATGGCCGCATCGAACTGCCAGGGCGGATTGAGCACCAGCATCCCCGAGCCGCGCATGCCCACGGAGTCCTCGGGGCGCGTGGTCAGTTCCACGTCCAGGATCTTGCGCAGACCGCTGGCGCGGAAGGCCTCTTTGAAGCCGTCGGTGAGCTCGCGCGCCAGCACCGGATACCACACCGCGATGATGCCACCCGCGAAACGCCTGTGGGCGGCCTGCACCGCTGCCACCACCTGGGCGTATTCGCTCTTCACCTCGTAGGACGGATCGATGAGCACCAACCCCCGCTTTTCCACAGGGGGCAACAGCGCCTTGAGCCCTTCGTAGCCGTCCCGGTGATGCACGGCGACCTGTTTGTCGCCGGCGAATTCCTGCTTCAGCACCGGGTACTCGCCGCCATGCAGTTCCATGAGCACCATGCGGTCCTGCGGGCGCAGCAGATGACGGGCGACGCGCGGCGAGCCCGGATAATGGCGCAGCGCCTCACTCGGCGGGTTGAGCGCAGCCACGGCGGACAGGTAGGGCACGAGCACCTCGGGCGTATCTTCCCTCCCCCACAGCAGGCCGATACCCTCGCGATACTCCCCCGTCTTCTCGGCCTGCGCCGCCGAAAGGTCGTAGCGCCCGGCACCGGCATGGGTTTCCAGGTAGGCAAACGGCGCCGGCTTTTTCTTCAGCGCCTCGATGAGCCACGCCAGCACCGCGTGCTTCAGCACATCACCCACGTTGCCGGCGTGATAACCGTGTCTATAACTCAGCATCTATTCGGTCGGGTTTGACGCGGAGATCGCGAAGGCGCGGAGGACGCGGAGAAAATCCAAGGGGTCAAACGCCGATTGCATGGCGTCGCCCTGTGTTCCTCTGCGAACTCCGCGCCTCCGCGACCTCTGCGTTTCGGTCAGGATTTTTACGCGCCGCCGCCGACCACCCGCACCTTTGAGGCGGCGAGTTTGGCACGCTCGCGGGAGTCGTTGACGCTCTCGCCCCAGGCCAGGGCCACGCCCATGCGGCGACGTTCGAAGGCTTCGGGCTTGCCGAACAGGCGCAGGTCGGTGTCGGGTACGCGCAGGGCATCGGCGACACCCTCGAAGGCCACGCCCTTCTCGTTCATGCCCCCGTAGATCACCGCGCTGGCGCCCGGGGAGCGCAGTTTGGCGTTCACGGGCAGGCCCAGGATGGCGCGGGCGTGCAGTTCGAATTCACTCTGGTACTGGCTGGCCATGGTCACCATGCCGGTGTCATGGGGCCGCGGGCTCACTTCCGAGAACCACACCTCATCGCCCTTCACGAACAACTCCACCCCGAAGATGCCGCGCCCGCCCAGGGCGCCGGTGATCTTGCGGGCCATGTCCTGGGCCGCGGCCAAGGCGGCCGGGCGCATGGACTGCGGCTGCCAGCTTTCCACGTAGTCGCCCTTGACCTGCACGTGGCCGATAGGGTCGCAGAAGTGGGTTTCCACCTCGCCTCGTTCATTGAGGGCACGTACGGTAAGGAGGGTGATCTCGTAATCGAAGTCGATAAAGCTTTCCGCGATGACCCTGCCCTGGTCCACGCGACTGCCGGACTTCGCATAGTCCCAGGCGGCCTCCACGTCTTCGGGCGTGTGCACCATGGACTGGCCCTTGCCTGAGGAGGACATGACCGGTTTTACCAGGCAGGGATAACCGATACCGCCATCGATGGCCTGTTTCAACTCGTTCAGGGTATTGGCAAAGGCGTAGCGCGAGGTGCGCAGTTCCAGCTCCTCTGCAGCGAGGCAACGGATGCCCTCGCGGTTCATGGTGAGGCGTACGGCGCGGGCCGTGGGGATCACCTCGGCCACGCCATCTGCTGCGATGCGTTCCAGCTCTTCGGTGGCGATGGCTTCGATCTCGGGCACGATGATCTGCGGCTTTTCCTGTTCCACCAGGGCACGCAGGGCCTGCGGATCAGCCATATTGATCACGTGCGCGCGATGTGCCACTTGGTGACCCGGTGCGTTGGCATAGCGGTCCACGGCGATTACCTCAACCCCAAGCCGCTGCAGGGCGATGATCACCTCCTTGCCCAGTTCGCCCGAACCCAGCAGCATGATGCGGGTGGCGGCAGGGGAAAGCGGGGTTCCGAGCTTCATGACACACGTATCCGTTTTGAAAAACGGCGCCTATGATACGCGCTCGCGCCTGTCCGGAGGAGCCGTGCACCCGTTTGCGTGCCCTGCCCCGCCACGGGGACGCGGTCTCTGGTAAAGTCGTGCCGTTGTCTGCAGAGGAGATTCATCATGCCCGAGATTGCCGCCGCCTCCGACCCGTTCCAGCACATCCGCGTATGGGACTTGCCCGTGCGGCTCTTTCACTGGTCCCTGGTCGGCCTGATGGTCACGCTGTTCATTACCGCCGAGATCCTCGACGACGCTATCGAAGTCCATGCCCTTGCCGGTTACGCCGTGCTGGCACTGGTGCTGTTCCGAATCCTGTGGGGATTCGTCGGGAATTCCCGTGCCCGCTTCACCGATTTTGTACGCGGACCGGGCGCTGTGCTGCGTTACAGTCTCGCTTTTTTCCGCGGCCGCAGCGAATATCATGCCGGCCACAACCCGCTGGGCGGCTGGATGGCCGTGGCCCTGCTCGCCATGGTGCTGCTGCAGGCCAGCATCGGCCTGTTCACCAATGACGACATCCTGTTCGAGGGTCCGTTGGCCGGGCTGGTGAGCAAGGACACCAGTGACTGGCTCACTGGGCTGCATGAGGACGTGTTCCACGTCCTGCTCGTCCTGGTCGCGCTGCACGTTTCAGCCGTGGTGCTGCACCGGTTGGTGCAAGGCGAAAATCTGGTGATCGCCATGTTCACCGGACGTAAGGAGATGCCCGCCGGGGCATCCGCCAGTGACGCTGAGGGCGGCAATCCGCTACTCGCCGCCATACTGCTCGCGCTGTGCGCGACTGCGGTCTACCTCGTGGTCGCGTAAGCCATCGCCCACCCACCCGGGCGGGCACACCTACCCCCCTGTGAAACACCGCGCAGCCTCACCGCACCGCGGAGGATTCACGACGATAATCAACAAGTGGAAACGGAGAAAACACGTGAACGAAAAACCCAAGCTCATCCTGTCCTCATTGGACTATGACCGTCTGGAGGCCTTGCTCGAAGCCTTGCCGGCGGAAGGCGTTCCGGGCAAGGCCGCCCTGGAGGCCGAGCTTGACCGGGCGGAAATCGTCGATCCGGACAAGATTCCGCCCGACGTGGTCACCATGAATTCCACGGTGCGCTTCGTCATCGAATCCACCGGCGAGGAATTCACCCTCACCCTGGCCTATCCCAAGGACATCGACGGCAACCCGGGACGCATCTCCATCCTCGCCCCTGTCGGCAGCGCCTTGCTGGGCCTGTCCAAGGACGACCACATCGAATGGCCGCGTCCCGGCGGGGGCATGATGAAGGTACGCATCGTGGAAGTGGTGTACCAGCCGGAACGTGCGGGCGAGTTCCACCGCTGAGTGAAAGGTCCGCACCAGTCGGCGCCTTTCTGAACCCCAGAGGCCACGGAGAAAAAACCTGCTCTTGCTCGGCGCCCCCTGCGCTTCAAGCAAGGCGGATGCGTAGGTCACGTTGGCGCGAACGCGCCTACGTGACATCCGGCGGTTCGCAATGAACCACAAAGGCCACGGAGAAGAAACCCTCTCTTGCTCGGCGAGCCCTCCGCCTCAAGAAACGCCCAGGGCTGAAAGACCAGGAGAATGGCGTCTTTTCTCCGTGGCCTCCGTGGTTTCTCCCCAGTCCCTCTTAAGGCTCGGTTCATGTGCCCCGTTCATGCTTGCGGCCACACGATCAAACTGTCGCCGCTTCAGGACGTCGCCATGAAAACCTTCATTGCCGCTTTCCTCGCCCTCGTGACCCTGCTCTGGGGCATCGGTCTCGCCTCGCCCGAACACGTGTCCTCCGCCTCGCTGTCCTGGCGCGTCTACAAGGAGGCCCTGTTCCTCACCGGCCTGTGGTCCATCGCGCTCATGTCCCTGGCCATGATGCTTTCCCTGCGCCCGGTTTGGCTGGAGCGCCCGCTGGGAGGGATGGATCGGGTCTACCAGTTGCACAAGTGGAGCGGCATCCTCGCGGTGACGTTCGCGGCGCTGCACTGGCTCATCGAGATGTCGGATGACGTGCTCAAGGCGCTGGTGGGTCGCGCCGGGCGCGGCAAGCACGACTTCGAGGGGTTTACCGAGGCATTGCGCGATGCAGCCGAGGCCCTGGGCGAGTGGGGCGTCTATCTGCTGCTGGGCATGCTGGTGCTGACCTTGTGGAAGCGCTTTCCTTACCGCTTCTGGGGCTGGCTCCACCGCGCCATGCCCGTGCTCTACGGCATGTTGGTGTTCCATTCGGTGGTGCTTGCGCCGCCGGACTACTGGGGCCAGCCCATCGGCGCGCTGTTGGCGCTGCTCGTTTCCGGAGGGCTCATTGCGGGGGTGCTGTCGCTGACCGGCCGCATCGGGCGTCGGCGCCGCGTGGCCGGCCGCATCGTCGCCGTGGCCAGCCCTGCCCCGGACATCACCGAGGTGACCTGCGAGCTCGACGCCGCCTGGCGCGGCCATCGCGCCGGGCAGTTCGCCTTCGTCACCTTGCACGAGAACGAGGGTGCGCACCCCTTCACCATCGCGAGCGCCGATCGCGGCGACCGCCAGGTGACGTTCGAGATCAAGGGACTGGGCGATTACACCCGCGGCTTGGCGCAGCGCCTCGCCACGGGCCAGGCGGTGCAGGTGGAAGGGCCGTACGGCCGCTTCGACATGACGCGCAGCAACCGCAACGCGCGGCAGATCTGGATCGCCGGCGGCATCGGCATCACCCCGTTCCTCGCCTGGCTCGACGCCCTGCGCGCACATCCGGAACGGGCCGTGGACGCCGAATTGCATTATTGCATCCGCAATCGCGACACCGACCCGTTCGTCGACCGATTGGAGGCGCTGTGCGCCGCTGCCGGCGTGCGCCTGCACGTGCATGCAGCGCCGGGCGGATGCACGCTCGATGCCGCGCAACTGGCGGGCGACGGCACGCGCACCGAGGTGTGGTTCTGCGGGCCCAGCGGCCTCGGAGACAGCTTGCAGGACGGCCTGCGGCGCCTCGGACGCCGGGTGCGCTTCCACCGCGAAGCGTTCGAGATGCGCTGAGGATTTCGATCCCCTCACCCCAGCCCTCTCCCGGAGGGAGAGGGAGAGGGAGAGAAGCGGTACCTCACAGGTGGCGTAGGTCACGTTGGCGCGCAGCGCCTACGTGACAACGCGGCCAGAAGATGTCACGTAGCTTCGCAACGTGACCTACGGCACTGAGGATTTCGATCCACTCACCGCAGCACTTTCCCAAAGGGAGAGAGAAGCGGCACCTCACAGGTGGCGTAGGTCACGTTGGCGCGCAGCGCCTACGTGACAACCCGGCCAAAAGATATCACGTAGCTTCGCAACGTGACCTACGGCACTGAGGATTTCGATTCCCTCACCGCAGCACTTTCCCAAAGGGAGAGAGAAGCGGCACCTCACAGGTGGCGTAGGTCACGTTGGCGCGCAGCGCCTACGTGACAACCCGGCCAGAAGATGTCACGTAGCTTCGCAACGTGACCTACGGCACTTCCTTGTGGAGCGGGTCTTGTGGGAGCGAGCGGCCTGAAGAAGATGTCACGTAGCTTCACAACGTGACCTACCGGCTCCAACGGGAAATATGGATCCCCGTGTTCCCCGTATCCCCCGTGTTAAGGCTTTTCAACGCGCAACGGCGTGCGCTTCAAGCACCGATGGAAAACATGCGCTCCAGGTCGTGGCGAGAATGGGCCTTGAACGCAAGCAGGGTTTCGGTGTCCACGATGCCTTCCACCTTCAGCAGGTCATGGGTGACCATGTCGGCCATGGCTTCGTTGCTCGGCACGCGGACGATCGCCACCAGGTCGTAACGCCCGCCCACGGAATACACCTCACTGATGCCGGGCAGGTCCGACAGTTCGGCGGCCACTTCGTTGACGCGCTGGCGTTGCACTTTGATGAGCACAATGGCAGTGACCATATTCTGTCCTCCTCCGCTTGAGTGCTGAATTCTTCCCGGAGTGTCCGGGTCCGCTGCATCACATCCAGACTACACACTACGGCGACGGGGCGCTGCAAGAAAAAGGCCGCGTAGAACGCGGCCCTTTTCAAGGAGGCCCGGCGATTTACTTGTTCTTGAAATCGTCGTGGCAGGACTTGCAAGTCTTGGCGGTGGCGCCGAAGGCCGCCTTGATGGCCTTTTGGTCGTCGCTCTTGGCCACCACGGCAAGCTCCGCGACGGCGGACTCGAACTTGTCGACCTCGGCCTTGTAGTCGGCAGCCTTGCTCCACACCTCGGGCTTGGCCTTGGTTTCACCCATATCGGACCCTTCGATGAAATGCTCCCAGGGCATATCGGCGAGCGCGCTCAGGTTTGCCGCACGCCTGGCGAACACGTCCTTGTCGAACGGCATCTTGCCTTCCACCATCGCACCCATGGGGCCGAAGTTGGCCTTCATCAGGCGGAAAGCCGCCTTGCGGTAGTTCACGGCGTCTTCGAACTGATCAGCAGAGACAGACGCAGTGGCGCCGAGGGCGATCGCACCGGCAAGGATGAGAGGCAGTTTCTTCATGTCTTGTTCATGCTCCATGTTGGGGCATCGCCACCATGGCGACGCCGTAAAACACAGGAATTGTACCAGTGACAACGGCAGCGATGTCAGGAAACGGCCGGTCGTTTCATTTTTTGGCGGCCGGGAACAGGCGGCATTCATCGTGCGTTTCAGGGATGCGCAGGAATCAGGATACGGATTATCTGTATCCGCATTACGAAACCAGGGGGAGCATCTGTATCGGAACACCAGGAAAAGACGGTCCCTCCCCATGGGTGACGGCAGACTCACCCACATCACCGCCACCATCGGCCGAAACATCATGGCGACCCACGGCGGCGAGTCCCACACACAATCCTGACTACCGGCACATTCCTACAGAGAGCCCTAACAAGGGAAATGTTGCAGCAGCCACGTGGGCAACCACCTCAGCACATGGTCGTTGACGCACCTCACACGCAATTGACCGGCGCAGGTTTTCCCATTAGCATGCACGGACTTTAGACTCCCTCTAGAACGCCACAAGGAGGCTACCATGGCAGTTCTCGTCGGCCGCAAGGCCCCTGATTTCACCGCCCCTGCGGTCCTCGCCAACGGCACCATCGTCGACGAGTTCCAGTTCTCCGCCGAGACCAAGGGCAAGTACGCGGTCGTTTTCTTCTATCCGCTCGACTTCACCTTCGTGTGCCCCTCAGAACTCCTGGCCTTCGACCATCGTATTGAGGAATTCACCAAGCGTGGTGTGGAAGTGATCGGTGTATCCGTCGACTCGCATTTCACCCACAACGCCTGGCGCAACACCCCGGTGGACAAGGGCGGCATCGGCCCCGTGCGCTACACCCTGGTGGCAGACCTGACCCACGCCATCGCCAAGGCCTTCGATGTGGAAACCCCGGCTGGCGACGTGGCCTTCCGTGGCTCCTTCCTGATCGACCGCAGCGGCATGGTGCGCCACCAGGTCGTGAATGACCTGCCCCTGGGCCGCAACGTGGATGAGATGTTGCGCATGATCGACGCCCTGCAATTCACTGAAGAGCACGGCGAAGTCTGCCCCGCCGGCTGGAAGAAGGGTGAGAGCGGCATGAAGGCCTCTCCGGAAGGCGTGGCGGAATACCTGGCTGCAAACGCCGAGAAGCTGTAAGCGAGACGCGTGTTTCTCCGCCATTTCAAACCGGCCGCACAAGCGGCCGGTTTTTTTTTGCCGCGCTGACAGGATTCCCCCGCCTCGGTTCCTACAAGTGGGGCCTCAAGTCGCGGTTATTCGCGCCACAGCGGAGATCCTGCGGACCGGCAGGCGAACGGTTCCAAAGGCGCTTGCCTGCGCAAACAAGATCGCCCCTTCCAATATCGCTGAAATGCCCATAGACGAAACAATCCCGCTCGTTGAGGATATCCCGCACGCCATCGCGGAGTTGCCCGCATCGATGTCCGAACGACACAGGAAGCAGTGGAACAAGCGGCTAAACGCTATCATACCGATCTGTGACGGGCACAGCGCGGCACGAGGGAGCAAGGGGTTGTGGAAAGGGTGAGCGGCCCACTGCCGCTATCCGGAAAGTAGGAACGAGATTACGGATGTCGAACCCGACGCTGCACACCGCCCCCGCTGCGCAGTTCGGCAGCCGAACCGACTTCAGTCAGGCGACAGCACCTTGCGATGCGGGACCGAGCCGGCGCTGTCCCGCTGACACCATCGATCATCCGGTAATGGACATTCCATGACAGAACACGAAGACTTCAGCGCCCTGCTCAACGAATTCGAGCGCGAACATCCTGGCCAGGGCAACAAACTCCCCCAAGTGGGCGAACGGGTCCGCGGCCGGATTGTTTCCATCGGTTCGGAACTGGCCTTCGTCGACCTCGGCGTCAAGGCCGAAGCCGTCATCGACATCGCTGAGCTGACCGATACCGAAGGGGCCATGCCCCAGGTCGGTGACAGCATCGAAAGTGTGGTGCTCAGCCGCGATGACCTGACCGGCACCCTCACCCTGGGCGGCGGCCATGGACGCGCCGTTCACGATGCCGCCGGCTTGGAACAGGCCTTCAGTAACGGCATCCCCGTGGAAGGTACGGTCAGCACCGTCACCAAGGGCGGGCTCGAGGTGCAGGTAGCCGGCGTGCGTGGCTTCTGCCCGGCGTCCCAGGTGGACAATCGCTTCGTCGACGACCTCGAAGGCTTCATCGGCCAGAAACTGAGTTTCCGCATCACCAAGTTCGAGGGCGGGCGCCGACCCAACCTGGTGCTTTCACGGCGTGCCTTGTTGGACGAGGAAGCCCGCCGGCAGGCGGAGGAATTGCGTACCCGGCTGGAGGTCGGCCTGGTGCTCAAGGGCAAGGTCACGTCGGTCAAGGATTACGGTGCCTTCGTGGACCTGGGTGGCCTGGAAGGCATGGTCCACGTGAGCGAACTGGCCTACGGGCGCGGCACCCGGCCCCAGGACGTACTCAGTCCCGGGCAAGACGTGGAAGTGGCTGTCCTGCGCATCGAAAAGAGCGACAACCCGGCCAAGGGTGAACGCATCGCCCTCTCCATCCGTGCCCTCACCGCCGATCCCTGGCAGGACGCCGAGCAGCGCTTTCCTGTCGGAACCGCGATCAAAGGCACCGTCACCCGGTTGCAACCCTTCGGCGCCTTCGTCGAAGTGGAACCGGGCCTGGAAGCCCTGGTGCCCGTCAGTGAACTGGGGACCGGCCGCCGCGTGAGCCATCCGAAGGAAGTGCTCAATCCCGGTGACGCCATCGAGGCTACGGTGATCGCCGTCGACGCCGCACGCCGCCGCCTCACCCTCTCACTGGACGCCGCTGCCCACACCGAAGCGGCTGACATCGAGGCCTGGCGCAGCAAACCCAAACCGAAGGCACAGGAATCCGTGGGTTCCTTCGGGGAGTTGCTGCGCGAAAGCATGAACAAGGCCAAGCCGCGCAAGTAGCGTTCAGCCGACCCAGGGCCTACGCAGGCCTTGGCTGCCCACACCTGCCCATGCCCAGCCGGAGCGACCCCTCTCGTCCCGGCTGGGCATACCTTTTCCCAACAGACCGGCGCCAGGAACATCCAACGACGACTGTTTCACTCGGGTATTGACAGGATGCGCAACCGGCGTAAGCTAGTAATCGATTACTTTCTTACTGACGATTCCGATGGGTCGACATCCAAAACATCTTCCCGCCGAAGAACGCCGCGAAGTGACGGTCGCGGCGGTGATCGAACTGGCGGCCGAGCAAAACCCCAGTGAAATCACCACTGCGGCGATTGCCCAGCGCATGGGCCTGACCCAGGGCGCCCTGTTCCGCCATTTTCCCAGCAAGGACGCGGTACTGCAGGCCGTGATGGACTGGGTGGCGAAGCGCCTGCTGGTCCGTGTCGAGCAGGCAGCTGCAGGTGCGCCCGATGTACCGGCTGCGCTCGAAGCCATTTTCGTGGCCCATATCGGTTTCATCACCGAGCACCCGGGTGTCCCGCGGGTACTGTTCGGCGAGTTGCAGCGTGCGGAGGAAACGCCGGCCAAGCGCATGGCCACGAGCTTGATCCAGCGCTATGGCAAGCTGCTCAGGACCTTGATGGAGCGCGGCAAGCACAACGGCGAGCTGGCGGCCGACCTCGATATCGACAACGCCGCCGTGCTCTTCATCGGCACTATCCAGGGGTTGGTGATGCAGTCCCTGCTCGCCGGCGACGTCGGGCGCATACGCACTCAGGCGCCCGGTGTCTTCGCCATCTATCGGTGTGGCATTGGAGCCCGCAAATGAAACAACTGCCCTTGCAACGGCGCACCCTTGCGCTACTGGCCGTCGTCGCGCCGCTACTGGCGCTGTTTGTCCATGTGGCATTGCGCTCAGGTCCACTCTCGCCGGTGCCGGTGACTGCGATCACGGTGAAGCAGAGGGCGATCGCACCCGCCCTGTTCGGAACCGGTACTGTGGAAGCGCGATACACCTACAGAATCGGACCCACCTACGCCGGGCGCGTGTTGCGACTGGATGTGCACGTGGGTGATCGCGTCACCGCAGGACAGGTGTTGGGCGAGATGGACCCCGTCGACCTCGACGATCGTATTCGGGCCCAGGATGCAGGCCTGAAACGTGCCGGTGCCGCACTGCTCGAGGCCGAGGCGCGCAGTGCCTTCGCACGGGCTCAGTTCCGACGCTATGAGGACCTGCTTCCCGGTGGTTCGGTGAGCGAGGAGATGGTCGCAATCAAGGCACAGGAACGGCAGATCGCCGAGGCCGCACTGACCGGGGCACGCGAGGAGATCGCGCGCATACGTGCCGATCGCGAGGCCTTGCTCACGCAACGGGCGAATCTGCGCTTGATCGCACCGGTGGACGGCCTTGTCATCGCGCGGGATGCCGACCCAGGCACGACCGTGGTGGCCGGACAGCCCGTGGTCGAAGTCATCGATCCGCGGCATTACTGGATCGATACACGCTTCGATCAGATCAGCGCCAGCGGTCTCCAGGCGGGGCTGGACGCCCGAATCGTCTTGCGCTCGCGCTCCACCGAGCCTTTCACCGCTCGGGTACTGCGCGTGGAACCACGTGCCGATGCGGTCACGGAAGAAATCCTGGCGAAGGTCGTGTTCACCGATCTGCCACAGGACCTGCCGCCGCTGGGCGAGTTGGCGGAGGTCACCGTGGCGCTGCCCCCGTTGCCCGCCGCACCGGTCATCCCCAATGCCTCGATAAAGCGTGTCGACGGCCAGCTTGGGGTCTGGCTCATCAAGGAGGATGATGTTCTGGAATTCGCCCCGGTGTCCCTCGGTGCGGCCGATCTCGACGGTCATGTCCAGATCAGTCGCGGCCTGAAGATGGGCGATCGGGTGGTGGTCTACAGCGGCAAGTCGCTCAGTGCCAAGACGCGCATCCATGTGACAGAGCGCCTCACGGAGGCCTCGCCATGATCAGCCTGGCCGGCCGCGACATCCTGCATTCATGGGGCAAGTTCGTCTTCACCGGCATTGGCCTGGGGCTGCTGATCGGCGTCACCCTGGTCATGGCCGGGGTCTATCGCGGCATGGTCGAGGACGCCAAGGTTCTGCTGGACAACAGCCGGGCGGATCTATGGGTGGTACAAAAGGACACCCTCGGTCCCTACGCCGAGTCATCCAGTGTCTACGATGACCTGTGGCGCAGCATTGCCGCCTTGCCGGGCGTGGCACGGGCCGCCAACATCACCTATCTCACCATGCAGGTCCGCAAGGGCGATACCGACGTGCGGGCCATGGTCACTGGCATTGTCGCAAGTGGCCCGGGCAGCCCGGGCTGGCCGCCGTATCTGGTGGCCGGGCGGCAGATCACAAGGAGTCATTACGAAGCGGTTGCCGATATTGCCACCGGATTCAAACTCGGTGATCGGATCAGGATCCGTCGCAACGAGTACACGGTGGTGGGCCTGACCCGTCGCATGGTGTCCTCCAGCGGCGATCCCATGGTATTCATCCCCCTGAAGGATGCGCAGGAGGCCCAGTTCCTCAAAGACAACGACGCCATCCTCATGCAGCGGCGTCGGACCGCAGCGACCCCCGCCTTCGATCAACCCGCGCTCCCCGGCCTGCTCGACGCCGTGGTCGCCACCCAAACGGCGAACAACTTCGTCAATGCCATCCTGGTCCAGGTAAAGGCCGACCATGACCCGGAGGAAGTGGCCGAACCCATCCGACGCTGGAAGCGTTTGCAGGTGTATGACCGTGCCCAGATGGAGCGCATCCTGGTGGGCAAGCTGATCGCGACGTCGGCACGGCAAATCGGCATGTTCCTGGCGATCCTGGCGATCGTGAGTGCGGCCATCGTCGCCTTCATCATCTACACGCTGACCATGGACAAGATCCGCGAGATCGCCGTGCTGAAGCTGATCGGTACACGCAATCGCACCATCGCCGGCCTGATCCTGCAGCAGGCCATCGCCCTCGGCATTATCGGGTTCGTGGTTGGCAAGATTTCCGCCACCTTTGCGGCACCGATGTTCCCGAAATACGTCCTGCTCATGCCATTGGATTCAGTGGCCGGCTTTTTCGCCGTCCTGATCATCTGCGTGCTGGCAAGTGTCATCGCCATCCGTATCGCGCTGCGCGTTGATCCGGCCGAAGCCATCGGAGGTTAACATGAGTGGCAAGGGCATCCGTATCACAGGTCTGAAAAAACGCTACGGCAGCGGGGAAACCGCCGTCGACGCCCTGAAAGGCATCGACATGGTGGTTGCACCTGGCGAGGTGGTGGGGCTCATCGGACCATCAGGGTCCGGGAAGAGTACGCTGCTCAAGTGCCTCGGAGCAGTCATCGATCCGACTGCGGGACACATGACACTCGGTAACGAGGTCATCTACGACAACGGCTGGAAGGTCCGCGATCTGCGCATGCTCCGGCGCGACAAGATCGGCTTCGTATTCCAGGCACCTTATCTCATCCCGTTTCTCGACGTCACCGACAATGTCGCCCTCCTGCCAATGCTCGCGGGCGTACCCACCAACGAGGCGCGCGACAAGGCACTGGAGTTGCTCACGGCGCTGGACATACAGCACCGCGCCCGCGCCATGCCCTCGCATCTGTCCGGCGGTGAACAACAACGCGTGGCCATCGCACGGGGACTGGTCAACCGCCCTCCTGTGATCCTGGCCGACGAACCTACGGCGCCCCTCGATTCGCAGCGTGCGATGGCCGTGATCCGGATCCTCAACGACATGGCACAGAAGTTCGAAACCGCCGTCATCGTCGTCACTCATGACGAGAAGATCATCCCCACTTTCAAACGTATCTATCACATCCGTGACGGTGTGACCCATGAAGAGAGCGGCGAAGGGCGAATACCGGCCTGAGCGCACATTCCACCCTGAGGACGGAACTCATGTATCCCCGCACGTCGCGTGCGCCGTCGCGCACCCTGCTCGCATGGCTTGCCAGCCCCATGCTGGCCGGCAGGCTTGACAGCTCCTCGGGCAAGACCGAAGTGGCGACCGCCCCCGCGAAGGGGCCGGCCGCAGACGCTTCGCGCCTGTCCGGCTATCGCGTGAATTTGTCCGGGAACGACAAACTCCTTGCGTATCGGTTGCCTGTGTCTGGGCATAGGCCAGTACTGACGCTTTTGAAAGGTAAATGTGTCAGAACTTTCTCAACGGTGCGCAAGGAGGTGGAATGTCCCAGGTCCCCAGCGGTCGACGGCAAGAGCTGCTCGCGCTTTTGCTCGAATCCCGTGCCGGTCTCAGCGCCGATGAACTCGCCGGCCGGGTCGGCATCTCGCGGAGCGCCGTGATCCAGCACTTGACGGCACTGGAACGCGACGGCTACGTGCGGCGGGGTGACCTGGTACCCACCGGCGGGCGGCCCAGCCGGGTCTATGCTCTCACTGAGCACGGCTTACAGACCTTTCCCAAGCAATATTCCTGGTTCTCGGCCCTGTTGCTGTCCTCCCTGAAGGCGGAATTGGGAGAAAATGGCTGGCCCGCTATCTGCGTGCGATGGCGGCGGATCTGGCCAGGGACTTGGCCGTGAATACGGCCGAAGAACAGGACCAGCAGCGCCTTGCCCGGTTGCTCGACACCATGAACCGTCTCCACTATCAGGCACGCCCGGATACCAGCCGGGGACTCGGTATCACCGCATCGAACTGCGTTTACCACGATCTGGTTCGCGAGCACCCGGAGGTGTGTGAATTCGATCTCGAACTGCTTTCCACCTTCATGGACATGGACGTGGAACATGTGGAATGCACGGCGCGTGGCGGGAGAGTCTGCAGGTTTGCTTTTTCACCAAAACCCACGAAGTGATCCGCCTGTTGCAGTTCACCATGCGCCGATGACTATTACGACTTCCTCGCATTGCGCATCGGTGCAACCGGTGGCAACACTGGCAGGGCGTGGCGTGGGACCGTCGGTGCGGGTCAAGCAGCGGGCGAGTATCCGGAAATGCGGCGTTTATCGCAGCGCTCGCGGTCCGGCAGGAGGATCATGCAGGATTGCAGTTCGGTGAGCGGGTAGTTATCGGGAGTGAATGCATCCCGACGCTCGACTGGGAATTTTTCATCCAGGCCCTTTACTTTCCCGCGGTGCTGACGAGAATGTGCGGCCCCGGGAACGGGCCAGAAAAACACTTACACCAGGAACTCCCATGCAAATCGTCATCAAGGGCATCACCAACCAGGGCCGTACGTTTCGTCCCAGCGACTGGGCGCAGCGCCTCGCCACGGCGGTGGCAAGCCTGGGGCCGGATCGCCGCATCCACTTCCACCCGCGGGTCCACGTGGCCATGCGCCAGGGGGTGCCCTGTGTGCTGGTGGATGCCGCACTCAAGGAGGAAGAACCGTCCCTGTACGCGTTCCTGATCGGCTTTGCCACGAACAACGGACTGCTGATCGATGACGAGACGGAGAAGCACGTCGCCGCGTAATCGAGAGGCCTGACGGGCCAGCCCACCAGGCCTCACCCTCAAACTGCCCTGGAAGAGTCCACGGCCGGGCGCGCCCGGCAGCAAGCCCGCACACAGCCTGCCAGGGACACGGCATGCCTGCTCGGTCCAAGCCGCTCCCTGCGGAACGACAAGGCCCGGTAACCCAAGGTACATCCCCCCACCCCCCCACGGCCTGCTGCCACTTCACGGTCGTCATCGGGTCACGTGCGAATTGCCCGACCGCATCTGCGATAATCCGGCCATGCCGTACTCCGATTCTGACCGTTCGGAAGCCCAGGCACGAGTGAACGCTGCAAGGGTGGTTGGTCCCGGTTGCTCGTACCTGCTGTCGCAGCATCACGCCGGCAGACGTAGCGCAGTGGCCGCTGCGGACGAACACTGGAACGACCGCAAGCATGTTTTCAGGAGCGAGGTGACATGGCGATAAGCTGGCTTGCTGTGCTTCAGGCGGTACCTTGGGGCCAGGTGATCGAAAACGCGCCCAAAGTGGCCGATGGTGCGAGGAAGTTATGGAACAGCGTCTCCGGGACGCCCGGTCCCGAAACGCACGTGCCACCGGGATCCGAGGATGCAACAGGTAATGGTGCGCAGGCATTTTCCGCCCTGGAAAAGCGCATCGAGGCCCTCGAAGCAGGCACCAAGGAGTTGCATGAGCAAATGCTGGCGTCCTCCGAACTCATCAAGCACCTGGCGGAACAAAACGCGCAACTGGTCGCGCGGGTGGAGGCCCACCGCCGGAGGATCGTCTGGATCTCGGCAACGGCCAGTATTGCCACGCTGTTCGCGGTGACTGCCCTGGTGATCACCGCCACGACATGAGGACGCTCGGAACGCAGTGATCCCTTGCTCAGGACCGCCGCTTGGTGCGTGCGGTGGGCACGGCGCTCCAGGGATCATCCGGCCACGGGTGCTTGGGGTAGCGGCCTTTCAGTTCCTTCTTCACCTCCGTGTAGGTGCGCTCCCAGAAGCCCTTCAGGTCCTGGGTGACCTGGATGGGCCGCTGCGCGGGCGAGAGCAGATGCAGGGTGACGGGCACCTTGCCGAAGGCCACGCGGGGCGTGTCGGCCTGGCCGAACATCTCCTGCAGTTTCACCGCCAGCACGGGCGATTCACCCACCTTGTACGTGAGACGTTTGCGCGATCCGCTGGGCACGGCAATGTGCGTGGGCGCGCCCTCCTCCAGCCGCTTCTGCATGGACCAGTCCAGGCGCGCGAGCAGGATGTCGTGCAGATTGAGGCGCGCGAGATGCTCCAGGCGCGTCAGGCCATCCAGGTACGGCGCGAGCCAGTCATCGAGCGCATCGAGCAGCGCCGCATCGGAGAAATCGGGCCAGCCGTCTTCCGGTAACCAATGGCGCAGGGATTCCACCCGCGCCTGAAGTTCACGCGCCGCATCGGTCCAGGGCAACACGGTGAGCCCGCGGCTGCGCACCGCATCGAGCAAGGCCGCCGTGATGGCGCCGGCCGGCGGCACGGCAAGCGGCTTGCTCTCCAGCACCAGGGCACCGAGCCGCTCCTCGCGCACGGCCGTCACGCCGTCGCGGCGCTCGTCGAAACGGACCACTTCACGGGTTTCGATGCGGTGCTGGAAATGGGCACGGAGCTGCGCTGGGGCGATCTCCGCGGCAAGTCGCACGCGGCTGTCGTCGCCCCGACCATCCAGCACGGCCGCCACCAGCCAGGGCGCCTTGGCGAGATG
>JBAYQE010000031.1:0-26606 GCA_041677345.1 Thiohalomonadaceae bacterium | reverse complement strand
CGCCGTGTCGCTGGTGGGCGAGATGAAACTCTGCATCCCCCTCGCCGGCCTCATCGACAAGGACGCAGAACTCGCGCGCCTCGCCAAGGAGATCGCCAAGCTGCGCAACGACCTGGAACGCGGCGAAACCAAGCTGGCCAACCCCAACTTCGCCGAAAAGGCCAAGCCCGAAGTGGTCGCGGGCGAGCGCAAGCGCGTGGAGGAGATGCGCGGGGCGATTGCCAAGCTCGAAGAGCAGGTGGAGCGCATCGGCAAGCTGTAGCCTTCCTTGTGGAGCGAGCTTCCGCTCCCGATTCGCGGGGTGGCGTTGCGGCGGTGTAACGGACGGGTGACGACGTAGGTCACGTTGCGAAGCTACGTGACATCTTCGCAACATTCGCGTCGTGCGGTATTTCGAAGGCTGCGCTTCGCGCGAAGATTGATTAGACGGGGGTTTTCGCCCCCCTACGACGAGGTACTTTTCTTTGGCCGCTCAAAGAAAAGGAACCCGGCGTAGGGGGACGGAATCCCCCGTCAAAAACATTCTTCGCGCGTAGCGCATCCTTCGATCACGCAAACACGGCCAAAACGTCACGTAGCCGCTCCGTGCCAACGTGACCTACGCCACACTCGCCCCATCAACTCACCGTCTCCGCGCTATACCTCGCCAACAATCCCGTCCTCACCGCGTGCCGATACACCCGCACGAAAAACCACCCCGCCCCCACCACATACAACACCGCCAACACCACCCCGAACAACAGGGCCCAGACCGAAAACGGCCCGCCGGCCAGCAACGCCCGCATGCCTTCGAAAACGTAGGACGGCGGCAGTGCGTAAGCCAACACCTGCATCCACTCCGGCAAGGTGGCGAGCGGATAGAACACGCCGACGAAGGGTGACAACAACGCCGGAATGGGCCAGATGAGCCATTCCGCGGCCGGGCCGAGGCGCAGCACGGTGGCGCTCGCGAACACCCCCAGGGCGATGCCGAACAGGAACAGCACCAGCAGGAAGGGAATGAAGGCGAGGCCGTAGGTGAAATAGGAAAGCCCGAACACCGCACTCGCCAGCGCCAGCATCACAAACAGTGCCACGGTGCTGGTAATGATGCTGGAGACCACCAGACCGCCCACGTATTCACCCACGGAGATGGGCGTCGCGAACAGGTTCAGGAAATTGCGCGACCACACGTCTTCGAAAAAGGTGGTGGTCACCCCCTGCATGACACGCCCGAAAAAGTCCCACAACAGCACGGCACCGAGCAGCAAAGGTACGAAATCCAGTCCTGCAGCGGACACCTCGTTGAGAAAGCGGGTGATGTAGCCCCACAGGACGATATCGATGGCCACCCAGGCGAACAGCGGCAGGACACGCGCGGGGCTGCCGCGCATCAGGTAAAACTGGCGCAAGGCCACGGCCGCGATACGCTGGATGCTCATGGATTCAGCCCGCGCCCAGCGCCAGCGGCTCACGTGCCAGAGCAATGAACAGTTGCTCGAGGTTCGCCTTGCCATGCTCACCCGGAAGTGTTTTTGGATTTCCTTCCAGCAGGATCCGGCCCCGCGACAGGAACAACACGCGGTCACACACCGCCTCCACCTCATACATGTTGTGGGAGGTCCACAACACACCGCAGGTACCGCGCGAGGCGAAGTCGCGGATACGGTGGCGGATGTCGTCGGCGGCGGCGGGATCGAGCGAGGCCGTGGGTTCGTCCAGCAACAACAGACGCGGGCTGTTCAGCATGGCCTTGGCCAGGGACACGCGGGTCTGCTCGCCCGACGAGAGCACGCCGCATTTGGTATGGCGGAAGTGTTCGAGATCGTATTGCGCCAGCAGTGCGTCGATGCGCCCGGCAAGGTCGTGCACGCCGTAGAGCATGCCGAAGATACGGAGGTTCTGGGCCACGGTGAGATTGCCGGGCAGTGGGGCGTACACGGCGGCGAAGTTGGTGCATGCCAACGCGCCCGCGCGATCGGTCGCAATATCAGTGCCCTCGATGCGGATGCGCCCTGCCGTAGGCTCCAGCACGCAGAGGATCATGTTAATGATGGTGGTCTTGCCCGCCCCATTAGGGCCAAGCAAGCCGACGATCTCATTACGCCCCACCTGGAACGAGACACCCGCCACCGCAGTGCCTCCGGCATAGGCCTTGCCCAGGTTGTCCACTGCGAGCACCGGCATGGCTTCCTTTCGCCTTGGTGATAATGGCATGGCCTGTCACGGAAAAGCGTAGTCCCGGGTAATTCATGCCGGCCTTTTCAGCAAAGGATGCGCCCCTTAAGATGCGTCATCTTCGCCTGAACGGTCACACCATGATACTCGACACCCTGGCCAATGCCTCACACTACCATGCCCTGCATCGTCACTTCCCCCGAGCCTTCGCGTTCCTGAGCGATACGGATCTCAGCGCCCTGCCGCAGGGACGCCATGTCATCGCCGGCGAGGATGTTTTCGCCATCGTCTCCCAGGGCCACGGCCGTACCCGCGATGAGGCTCCGCTGGAATGCCATCGGCGTTTCATCGACATCCAGTTCATCATTGCCGGTAGCGATGAAATGGGCTGGAAGCCGGCGGCGGATTGCACGCAGCCGCTCGGGGAATACAGCGAACAAAAGGACATCCAGTTCTTCGACGACGTGCCCGAGAGCTGGGTGGTCACGCCGGCGGGATGCTTCTGCATCTTTTTCCCTGGAGATGCACACGCGCCTCTGGTGAACGCCGGGAGCATCCACAAGGTCGTAGTGAAGGTTGCCGTATGAATGCAGGCGGCCATGGCCCACCGAACGTGAAGAAAATCCCCGATTTGCATCACAAATCCCAGGTGTGCATACGAACTGTGACGGGTCCGGCCTTCGGCGACAGAAGGGCTCTCTAACCTCAGGGCTCTCTAACCTTGCAGTTTTCCAGTTGGAGGCAAAACGAGTGAAGTGGAAGGACACGTTCATTGAGGACTACGCGGGACACCCATTGCGTGTTGCCCTCAACATTTTCATCATCGCCGCCACAGGCATTTGCATGGGGCACTATTTGTTCGAGGTCGACATCTCGACGCGTTTCCTCATTGGGGCCATGCTGCCGGCGCTGTTCGCCACCATGACTGCTTCATACATGAAGGTGCAGCGAAAGTCCGGTCGACGCTGAATCCGGCGGTCTCACACTTCCGCACAGCGACAACCCAAGTATTCAAGGCCATTGCTTGGTCTGCACCGCGTCCTTGAGACGCTTGGCTAGACTTTCGTCTCAGTGGCCAGGGAGGGCTTTTATGCTCGATGCGCCTTATACCATTGTCAATGTCATCCAGCTCGCCGTCGCACCCGTGTTTCTGCTTACCGGCATTGCCGCCATGCTGGCGGTTCTGAACGCGCGCTTGGCGCGTATCGTCGATCGATTGCGGTCCTTGGAAGCGAGCGGAGAAGACGCCCGGTCCGCCGGTACCGATAGTGACACGGAGGCCCAGTTGTCCCGGCGCGCCCGCCTGGTGTACCGCGCGGTGGCTCTGTCCACGGCTGCGGCACTGTGCATCTCCGCGGTCATCGCCGTCATTTTCCTCAGCTTCTTCTTCGGCCTGAAGACGGCCCCCGTCATCGCCGCCCTGTTCGTGGCCGCGACCCTGGCATTCATGCTCGCGCTGCTGAATTACCTGCGTGAAATGCAGCTCGCTGCACGCATCTTCCGCCCTGCGGGTGAGCGCATCGCCGTCACAGCTACTGAGGTGCGTGAAGCTGCCTAGGGGTGGAGAAACAGGGGAGCCCTGCTTGCAGGTGAGCAGCTTCTCTTGAAGCCTGGCGGCGCGTCACTCATGAAACGTGTGCTTCGCACAGGGTCGGGTACAGAGCCGCGGTGACGGAACACAGCGCAGCATTCCTCGCGGCTCTCCCCGGCGTCACTCTCCTTTTCTTATCCTCCCTGCTGCTCAGAGCATGCGTGCCAACACGTCGGACTCGCCACCCTTGTCCAGCACGCGATGCTTGAGGGCGCCGGCCATATGCAGCAAGACCAGCGCCAACCCCGCATAGGACAGGATGGCGTGGGCTTCGTGGGCGAAGCCGGCCACGGCCTTGTTCTCGCCAATGAGCGCCGGCAGGTCGAACAGGCCGAAGAAGGAGATGGGATGGCCACCCGCGGTGGACATCACATAACCGCTCACCGGGATGAGGACCAGCAGCACGTAGAGCAGGGACTGCACGCCCTTGGTCACGAGCTTTTCCCGGGCATTGAACACCGACGGCAGTTCCGGGGCCGGGTTCACACGGAGCCAGGCAATGCGTGCCACGAACAGGAACACGGTCAACACGCCGAAGGCCTTGTGCATGCCGTAGATCGAACGACGCGACGGGTCATCCTCGGCCAGGCCGGTCATGTACCAGCCGACCACGATGAGGGCAAGAATGATGATGGCGCTCACCCAGTGGATGGCACGGGAAAGGCCGCTGTAGCGTTGAGTTTGCATGGTTTCCTCCTTGTCTTTGTCCGGATAGTCTGCCGCGCCTGGATTCATTCGTCCGGAACCAGCCCGAACAACCGTGCCAGGGTCATCAGGGCTTCAGCCTTGCCGTCGCGCAGGGCGCCGTCGGCCTCGCGAGTTACGCGTGCAACCTGGTTGCCCACATAGAACAGGGATTGCAGGAACAGCTGCGCCTCCCCGGCGGTCAGGCGTGCCTCCACGATGGTCCGCGCCTCCCGTAGCACACGGCCGGCGTCCTGGCCGCCCGTCAGGACCTGGGCCAGCAGCATGGACAGCCGGGGTTGCACCTCGTCCAGCACGCGCGCGAGCAGTGCGCTGCGGTAACCGTGCGCACTGGCCAGTACCTGTTGGAAAGCGGCCACCTCCGGGGGCTGCACCTTGCCTTCCGCAGCGGCGATGAACAGGAACACCACCACCGGGGACCTGAGCAGTACATCCCATTCGTCCGGCGTGAATCCGGCGGTCACATCTTGCATGTATCGTCCTAACAGAAGATATGAGGCATCGACAAGCATCAGCGATGTCATCCGTGGAGCGGCCGCTCCAGGCGCCACCGCGCGCTCGAGTGTGGCGTGACATGCGACAGACTGCAGAGGCGCCGGTATCGGAACCCGGAAGCGCCCGCCCCCTGCCTGAACAGGCAGGGCATCCGCTCCCTTGACATGCGTGCGAGCGTGTTAGCAGACCACAGCCCTCCGGCGAGGTCAATCCGATGCACATGCACCCGGCTCCGGCCGTGAAAGGAAAACATCTTTGACAGTCGCGTAGACCACGGCCTGGGCATGGTTGAAACACCCAAAAGTACTCAGTGGGAGTTTGCGCGAGGCGGGTGGTTTTCCGACGGGAGCAAGCGGCTGCTAGATTGACGAAAAGCCCCCCATCTTCCGGGAGAGACAGCGCGTGCCCACCGTCGATGCGCAGCTTGCCCTTCTTCCCTGGCCGGTCGGTCTGTTCTCCACCGAGGGGAAGCTGCTCAGCGCCAACCCGCCCTTTGCCCGCATGGTGCGTGCGACGGGCGGGCGCCAAGGAACCGTCACGGCGCCCGAACTGTTCGGTACCCAAACCCAAGTCCTTCAGGCACTGTACCGGGCACTTGCGGGCGAAAGGCCACCCTCTCTCGTGCTGGCAAGTGCCGGCAACGGGCAGGCCTATCGGGTTCATGTCAGGCCGCTGCCCGATGCGGACGGTGCGGGCGGCGCATTGCTCTACGCAGAGGCGGTACCAGCAAAGCGAGCGTCGCAGGGGGCACGGGAGCGGCGCCGCCAGGTCCTCGATGCCGCACTCGATCGCATCACCTCGGTGATTTTCACCACCCCCGACCATGACGCAATCCTCGACGGTGTCGTCAGCGCGGTGGTCGAAACCGGGGTAGCGGATTCGGCCATCATTTATCTGCGACACGAGCACAAGTGGCACATCCGCCACCTTTGCGGCCTTCCCGCCGAGCTGAAGGGACGGGAAATGGAACAGCGGGAACTGAAAGCCTCGCTGCGGGCCATGGAGGAGAAACGGGTCGTCGTCATCAATGACACCGAGGCCAGCGAGGAGGTGACGGAAGAGTGGGTGGAGCGGTTCGGGATCAAGGCGCTCATTGATACCGAGATCGAGGTGATGGCAGGCGAGTTGGCAGACTTCGCCGTCCACAACCACGACCGCAAACGCCCCTTCGACGACCAGGATGTCACGTTCATGGAACGGCTGGCTGCGTCAGTGACCCTGGCACTGCGCAATGCGCGCCTGGTCACCAGCCTGCAGCAGGAGCGACAGATTGCCGATGCCCAACGGGAGCGTCTGACACGGGACAAGGCCCTCGGTGATGCGCTCAACCGCATCAATGAACTCATCCATTCGACCCTGGACTTCGACGAAATCATGCACCGCGTCATTGTGGAGACGGCCAAGGCAGTCGGGGCCGAATCGGCGGTGATCTACGTGCGCGAAGCCCGCGGTTGCGGTTGGGTTGCCCGCTACACCTACGGACGCCTGGCAGCCATTCAAGGCCAGTGCTTGAGCGACGACGCGCTGGGTGACTCTATCGGCGCCATCGGCGAGGGACGGGCCATTCTCATCAACGATGCACGCGCTGACCACGCGTGAACCGGGACCTGGTCGAGCGGTACGGTGTGCGTGCGGTGCTCGATATCGGGCTGCGCGTAGCCGATGGAGCCATCGGTGACTTCGGTCTGTACTATCACACACCTGCAAAAAGCTTCACCGAGTCGGAGCAGGCGTTCATGGACAAGGTGGGCGCCTCCGTGGGTTTGGCCCTTCAGAACGCCAACCGCATCACCCAGTTGAGTGAAATCCAAGCGGCGTTGCGCAAGAGCGAGGTACGCTTTCGAACCCTGGCCGACAACATCTCACAACTGACCTGGATGGCCGATGCCTCCGGCTCCCGGTTCTGGTTCAACCGGCGCTGGTTCGAGTACACCGGCACCACGCCGGAGGAGGTACAGGGCAGCTGCTGGCAGAAGGTCCACCACCCCGACCACCTTCCGCGCGCGCTCGAAATGTTCCGTCATGCACTGGAGGCTGCCGTCCCCATGGAGGGCACCTTCCCCCTGCGAGGGCGCGATGGCAGTTATCGCTGGTTCTTGACACGGGCGATGCCCATTCGTGATGAACACGGCCACGTGGTGCGTTGGTTCGGCACCGATACCGACATCACCGAACGCATGCAGGCGGAGGAGCGGGAACGTCATCAAGCCCGGCACGATCCGCTCACCGATTTGCCCAACCGCCGCCTGCTACTCGAACTGCTGCAGGCAGAGCTGTTGAAGGCACAGCGCAGTGAACGGAAACTGGCGGTGCTGTTTCTCGACCTCGACCGTTTCAAGGTGATAAACGATACGCTCGGCCACGGCGCCGGTGATGCATTGCTGCAGGCGGTCGCGAAACGGCTTGCGGCGCGGGTGCGCCGCTCTGATATCGTCGCCCGGCTGGGCGGTGACGAGTTCACCGTACTTCTGCCCGACCTGCAACAGGAAGAACAGGCCCGTGAAGTGGCGGCGAATATCCTTGAGGTGTTCCACCGTCCGTTCGAGGTTTCGGGGCAGCACCTCTACGTCACCACCAGCATCGGGATCAGTCTCTACCCCGATGACGACGCCAGCGCCGAAGGACTACTGCGGCGTGCCGATCTGGCAATGTACGAAGCCAAGGAGCAGGGCCGCAATACCTATCGTTTCTACAATCCGGTGGTCGACCGCCGCGCCCAGGAACGGGCACACATCGAGACCGGGTTGCGCCATGCACTGGAGCACGATGGTTTGCGTGTGGTCTACCAGCCCAAGTTCGACCTGCGTAGTGGAAAACTGGTCGGCCTCGAAAGCCTGGTGCGTTGGCAACACCCGGAGCTCGGCCTGCTCGAACCGGAGCGATTCATTCCGGTAGCCGAGGAAAGCGATCTGATCATTGCCCTTGACGACTGGGTATTGAGCCGTGCCTGCGCGCAAGCCAAACGCTGGCTGGACAAGGGCCTCTCTCCCGTGTGCGTGAGTGTGAACCTCTCCGCCAAGCGCTTCGAGCGGGCCGACGTGGTCGAGGCGGTACGGAACAATCTCGCCAAGACCGGCCTGGATCCCCGCTACCTGGAACTGGAGTTGACCGAAGGTACCGTCATGCGCCACATCGAGCAAAGCATCGAACGGATGCAGGAACTTGTTGCCCTCGGCGTGAGGATCGCGGTCGATGACTTCGGTACCGGCTATTCGTCACTCAGCTACCTCAAACGCCTGCCCATCAGCAAGCTCAAGATCGACCAGTCGTTCGTGCGCGACATCGGCACCGATCCCGACGACCGTGCCATTGTCCAGGCGGTGACCACGTTGGCGCACGCGCTGGGAAAACGCGTGATTGCCGAGGGTGTGGAAACCGAGGTCCAGCGCAGTTTTCTGGACGCCAGCGGATGTGAGCAGGCGCAGGGGTATTTGTTTGCCCAACCGCTCCCAGCCGAACAGGTAAGCCTCTGGCTCGGGTAGTGAATCACCGCCAAGGTCCTCCCTGTCGTTTCTTGAAAGACTGCTGGCCGCGCCCGATGACCTGACGGTCGGGCCCGATCTTGTGCGGCAACCCGACCAACCCGGCTTATTGCTCTTTCCCCGGCACCTGTACCTCGCGCAGGAAGAGAGCGCCCAGCCCGAACAACACCAGCAGGGACAATAGCGACAGGCGGGGATTACCCGTGGCAAGACTGGTCCAGCCCACCAAAAATGGCCCGAGGATGGCCGCGAATTTCCCCATGATGTTGAAGAAACCGAAGAACTCCGCCGACTGATCCGGCGGGATGAGACGCGCATAAAGCGAGCGGCTCAGGGACTGCACACCACCCTGTACCAGGCCAATGACCAGGGCGAGCATGTAGAACTCCCACTCGGCCTGTATCTGCGTGGCCCAGATCACCACGCCCGTGTATACCGTGAGCGCGAGATAGATGCCGCGCTTGGGACCATGGCGCGCACCAAGCCGGCCGAACACCAGGGCCGCCGGGAAGCCCACGAACTGTACCAGCAGCAGTGCGACGATGAGGCTGTCGGAGGAAAATCCCAGCGCGAGTCCGTAGTCCACCGCCATGCGGATAATGGTGTCCACCCCGTCGATGTAGAACCAATAGGCGAGCAGAAAGAAGGCCACCGGTCGCAGTGTGCGCACCCGCCGCACGGTTCCCAGCAATTGGCGCAGGCCGGCGCGTACCGCTCCCGTGCTCACCCGCGCCGCACGCTCGCGCACCAGCAGGAACAGCGGTACCGAGAACACCAGCCACCAGATCGCCACGGTAACGAATGACCAGCGCACCGCTTCCGCCGCATCGGCGAGACCGAATACGCCGGGCGCGAGCGTCATGGCCACGTTGAGGGCGAACAGCAGGCCGCCCCCGAGATACCCCAGGGCGAACCCAAGCGCGGACACGGCGTCGAAATTGCTGTCGTTGGCGATATCGAGCAGCAATGCGTCATAGAAAATCAGGCTACCCGCAAAACCGACCGTGGCGAGCACATAGAGCACCGATGCCGTAGTCCAGTCGCCCTGGGAAACGAAATAAAGCCCGGCCGTGGGCAGGATGCCCAACAGGGCGAAACCACCGAGGAAACGTTTGCGCGCCCCGCCCCGATCGGCGATGGCCCCTAGCAGCGGCGCGAACAACACCACAATGAGGCTGGAACCGGAGTTGGCCACGCCGAGCCAGAAAGTGCTTTCGGTGACGTCGGCACCGACGCTCCAGTACTGCTTGAAAAACACGGGAAAAAACCCGGCCATCACGGTAGTGGCGAAGGCGGAGTTGGCCCAGTCGTAAAGGGCCCAGGCATAAATACGTGCGCGATCGGGCGACATGGGGCGGCACGATACCACGACTGCGCCGCCTCGGGTTGAAGTCCGCTAATGAACGCAAATGAACGCAAATGAACGCAAAAGGGCTGTGCTGCAGGGACGGGAAGGCGATCCCATCGCCGCGCTGCTATCTCTCCCCCCTTTTGCGTCATTTGTGTTCATTGGCGGACTTTCCATATCACGGCTGCCGCTTCAGTGGGTAGGTCACGTTGCGAAGCTACGTGACATTTCCGACCCGCGTCATGTCACGTAGCCGCTGCGCGGCAACGTGACCTACGGCCCATCAACTGCCGCGGGTTCAGTCAGGCTCGGCCAGGCGGCGGATGACCGTGCCGGCGAGCATGAGGCCGAATAGCGACGGCATGTAACTGATGGTGCCGTTCACGGCGCGGGCGCGGCCGGTACCGGTGGGCTCGGGCGGCAGGGGCGGCCGGTTGGGTTCGTTGCTGAAAACGGCGATCACACCGCGCCCCACGCCGCGCCGACGCAGATACTTGCGCATGGCGCGCGCCAGGGCGCAACCCTCGGTGTCCATGAGGTCGCCCACGACGATACGCGTCGGGTCCAGTTTGCCGCCGGCCCCCATGCTGGAGGCCACGGGGATCTGCATGCGCACCGCCGTCTCCACCAGGGCCGCCTTGCAGTTGAGGCTGTCGATGGCGTCGATGACGAAGTCGAAGCCGGGCGCGAGGAGTTCTTCGGTATCCTCCGCGCGGATGAATTCAGCGCGCCTGGTGAGTACGCACTGCGGATTGATGTCGCGGATCCGCTCGGCCATCACATCCACCTTCAGGCGTCCGACGGTGGAGTGCAGGGCCGGCAATTGCCGGTTCAGGTTCGAGGCGGCCACGGTGTCGTGGTCCACCAGGGTGAGATGGCCCACGCCGGCGCGCGCCAGCGCCTCGGCGGCAAAGGAACCCACCCCGCCGAGGCCCGCCAGGAAGACCCGTGCATGGTGCAGGCGTTCCAGGCCCTCGTCACCGAGGAGGATGTGGGTGCGTTGATACAGTGGTGCGATATCGCTCATGGGTTCAGGTCGGTAAACGGAAGGCCGAACACCGCGCAGGCGTTGGCGGTGGTCTGTGCCGCTACTCGCGCGGGGCTTTCGCCGCGCAGGGTCGCAATGACGTCCAGGATGCCCGGCAGGTATTCCGGGCTGTTGCGCCCGCCCTTATACCACGCAGGTGCCAGGTCAGGCGCGTCCGTCTCCAGGACCACGGCCTCCAGCGGCAGTTCATGCACCAGGCGGCGGATCCGCTGCGCCCGCTCGAAGGTGGCGACCCCGCCGAAACCCAGCTTGAAGCCCAGGCCGATGAACTGCTCGGCCTGCTGGCGACTGCCGTTGAAGGCATGGGCGATGCCGCCCTTCACACGGATGCGCCGCAGGGTCGCCAGGATGGGATCGATGGCCTTGCGCACATGCAGGATGACCGGGAGGTCCACGTCGCGGGCGATCTTCAGCTGCGCCTCGAACAAGGCCTGCTGGGCGGCGAGGTCCAGGCCCGGCACGAAGTGATCGAGGCCGATCTCACCGATGGCCACCGGCCGCTCCCGCGTCACCAGCGCCTTCAGCTCGTCCAGATGTTCGGGGCGGTGCACATCAAGATAAACCGGATGCATACCGAGGGCCGGATACAGCCCGGGATAACGGCGACACACCTCGAGCAGGTGCACCCACCCCGGCTGCACCACCCCTGGCACCACCTGCGCCACCACCCCCGCCGCGCGCGCACGCGCCACCACCTCGCTGCGGTCGGCGGCAAATTCCTCAACGTCGATGTGGCAATGGGTGTCTATCAACATGGGCGATCAGCACCGAAAGAAGAAAAAGCATTAACCACGAGGGACACGGGGAACACGGGAATTTCCTTTTGACGGGTTATCGGTGACCTGTAGGAGCGGCCTCAGGCCGCGATTGTCGCCGGATACTGCGCCATCGCGGCCTGAGGCCGCTCCTACAAAAAATTCTTCCCCGTGTCCCCGTGGTTACCGCTTTTCCCTCCGCCGGTACTTAGGCAACGGTCACCTTGTATACTTGGTCTGCGGCCCCATCATCTCCCATTCGGGCGCAAGCCCGCCATCCGCCAAGGACTTTCGTAATGAGCAATGCCCCTTCGGCCCATCCGGAATTCGACTACGTGCGCAGCACGCCGGTGGCCTCTCTGAACCTCGAAGTGCAGGAGTTCCGTCACAAGGGCACCGGCGCCCCGCACTACCATCTCGCTACCCAGGACGACCAGAACGTTTTCCTGGTGGCCTTCCGCACCGTGCCCGAGGATTCCACCGGCGTGGCCCACATCCTGGAACATACCGTCCTGTGCGGCTCCCGGCGTTTTCCGGTGCGCGATCCCTTTTTCATGATGACACGCCGCTCGCTCAACACCTTCATGAATGCCTTCACGTCGAGCGACTGGACGGCCTATCCCTTCGCGAGCCGCAATCGCAAGGACTTCTACAACCTCATGGACGTCAACCTGGACGCCGTGTTCTTTCCCACCATCGACCCGCTGGACTTCGCCCAGGAAGGCCATCGCGTGGAATTCGAGAAGCCGGACGACCCGCAGTCGAACCTGGTGTTCAAGGGTGTGGTGTTCAACGAGATGAAGGGTGCCATGAGTTCGCCCGTCTCGGCGCTGTACCAATGTCTGACCGAACACCTGTTTCCGACCATCACGTACCACTGGAATTCCGGCGGCGATCCCGAACACATTCCGGACCTCAGCTACGACCAGCTCAAGGCCTTCCATGCGCAGCACTACCATCCGTGCAACTCGGTGTTCATGACCTACGGCGATATCCCCGCCCATGAGCATCAGGCGGTATTTCACGACAGGGCGCTCAGCCACTTCCGTCGCGAACCCATCTACATCCGCGTGCCCGATGAAAAACGCTACCCGGCGCCGGTGGAAGTGGCTACGAGCTACGCCACCGACGAGCAGGACATGGCGGAGAAGACCCACATCGTGCTCGGCTGGCTACTGGGCCGCAGCACAGATATCGAGGAGGTGCTGGAAGCGCACCTGCTCTCAGGCGTGCTGCTGGACAACGGCGCCTCGCCCCTGCGCCATGCCCTGGAAACCACCGACCTCGGTAGCGCGCCCTCGCCCCTGTGCGGGCTGCAGGACTCGACACACGAGATGATCTTCGCCGCAGGTCTGGAAGGCTCCGAACCGGAGCGCGCCGCCGCCGTAGAGCAGTTGATCATCGATGCGTTGGAGGACGTGGCGGCAAACGGCGTGGACAAGGCCATGGTGGAGGCGATACTGCACCAGTTGGAATTCAGCCAGCGCGAGGTGAGCGGAGACCACTATCCCTATGGCCTCGGCCTGATCCTCAACGCACTCTCCCCCGCCATCCACGACGCCGATCCCGTGGCGGCGCTCAACATCGATCCGGTGCTCGCGCAACTGCGTGAGCGCATCAAGAACCCTGATTACCTGCGCGGCTTGGCGCGCCGGCTGCTGCTCGACAATACCCACCGCGTACGCCTCGTGATGGAACCGGACCCCACGCTCGCCACCACCCGCCTGGTGGCCGAGACCGAGCGCCTCGCACGCATCAAGGCGGAACTGGACGATGCCGGGGCCCAGCGCATCGTAAGCCAGGCGGCCCGGTTGGCCGAACGCCAGGCGCGCACGGATGACCCGGAAATCCTGCCCAAGGTGACGCTAGGCGACATCCCTGCGGACCTGCCCATTCCCGAGGGCGAAGAGACCACCATCGCCGGAGTGAAAGGTACCTGGTTCTCACGCGGCACCAACGGGCTGGTGTACCAGGAACTAGTGGTGGATATGCCCGCCCTGGACGATGAACTCACCGCCACCCTGCCCGTGTTCTGCAACACCTTGAGCGAGGTGGGCAGCGGCGGGCGTGACTACCTGGCCACCCAGGCACTGCAGGCCGGCGTCACCGGCGGTCTAGGCGCACGCGCTGTAGTGCGGGCGGCCGTGGACAACCTCGGCGCGACGCGTGGGTTGTTCGTCGTCTCAGGCAAGGCGCTGGCACGCAATCACGGTGCACTCACTGACCTGTTGCGCGAGACCTTCGAGACCGCACGCTTTGACGAATTGACACGTCTGCGCGAACTTGTCGCGCAGGAGCGCCTGCACCGCGAGCAGGGTGTCACCAGCAACGGCCATGGACTCGCCATGGCC
This sequence comes from Thiohalomonadaceae bacterium, assembly GCA_041677345.1. Lineage (GTDB taxonomy): Bacteria > Pseudomonadota > Gammaproteobacteria > Thiohalomonadales > Thiohalomonadaceae > JALOAT01. The sequence continues at coordinate 12,674 of JBAYQE010000031.1, read as the reverse complement.
GCCGCCACCAGCACGCTCAGCCCGGCTGCAGCCCTGGCGCATCGCTGGAACGGCCTGCTCGGTATCCAGACCCTGAAGGCCCTGGACGACTCCCTGGAGGATCGGGCCAATCTCGAAGCCTTCGGCCTGCGCCTCGAGCATCTGCGCAATACGTTACTGGAGGCCCCGCGCCAGTTCCTGCTCGTGGCCGAGGCCGAACAGCGTGATGCCGTGCTGGATGCCATCGCTCGCTGCTGGACCGGTGTAACCGCGCCCGCCGCCGTCTCGGTCTTCACACCCGCACCGATCCAGGCCGCGCGCGTACAACAGGCCTGGGCCACCAATACACGCGTGAATTTCTGTGCCCGCGCCTATCCCAGTGTGCCTGCGGACCACCCGGACGCGGCCGCATTGCTGGTGCTGGGCGGTTTCCTCCGCAATAATTTCCTGCACCGCGCCATCCGTGAACAAGGCGGTGCCTACGGCGGTGGTGCCAGTTGGGACGGTGATACCGGCGCGTTCCGCTTCTACTCCTACCGTGATCCTCGCCTGGCGGAGACCCTCGCGGACTTCGATCGTGCCGTGGACTGGTTAGTGTCGCGGGATCACGAATGGCGTCTGCTGGAAGAGGCCGTGCTCGGCGTCATCAGTGCCATCGACAAGCCGGGTTCGCCCGCGGGCGAGGCCAAGAAGGCCTTCCACGCCGCCCTGCACGGCCGCACCCCCGAACAGCGCCGCCGCTTCCGCCGACAAGTCCTCGAAGTGCGTCAGGAAGACCTCAAACGCGTCGCCGACACCTACCTCAAACCCGAGCGCGCCCACACGGCGGTGATCAGCAACGCCGCCACCCTGGAAAAGGCCGGACTCGGGCTGGAGATAATCACGTTGTAAGGGCCAAAGAACAGCCGACGCTAAGACGCAGAGAACTCGATGTAAAGAGCCTCGGGCTCGATGCGGAATTGACGGATACCTCTTTGCGTTCTCTGCGCCCTTCGCGCCTTTGCGTTAAATTCTTCCTCCATGACGAAAGCACTTGAAATTCGCGGTCTGAAGAAGACCTACAGGCGTGGCGCCGATGCCCTGAAGGGGATCGATCTGGATGTGGAAGAAGGCGACTTCTTCGCCCTGCTCGGCCCTAATGGCGCGGGCAAGTCCACCACCATCGGTATCATCACGGCGCTGGTGAACAAGACGGCCGGTACGGTGCGGGTGTTTGGGCACGACATCGACAATGACACGATGGCGGCGCGCAGGCATATCGGGCTGGTGCCGCAGGAGTTCAACTTCAACCAGTTCGAGCCGGTGGTCGAGGTCCTTATAAACCAGGCCGGCTACTACGGTGTGGGGCGCAGCGCCGCCCTGGAGCGCGCCGAGCACTACCTGCGCCAGCTGGGGCTGTGGGACAAGCGTACGAGCATAACGCGCAATCTCTCGGGTGGCATGAAACGCCGCCTCATGATCGCCCGCGCCCTGGTGCATGAACCCAAGCTGCTGATCCTGGACGAGCCCACCGCCGGCGTGGACATCGAGTTGCGCCGCTCCATGTGGCGCTTCCTGCGCGAGGTGAACGCGCGCGGCACCACCATCATTCTCACTACCCACTATCTGGAAGAAGCCGAGAACCTGTGCCGCAACGTAGCCATCATCGACAACGGCGAAATCATCGAGAACACCAGCATGCGTGAGCTGCTGCAAACGCTGCATCAGGAAACGGTGGTGCTCGACCTCAAACACGCCCTGCCCCAGGCACCGGTACTGGACGGCTACGCCGCACGCCTCACCGATCCGCATACGCTGGAAGTGGACGTGCAGCGTGACCAGGGCATGAATCGCCTGTTCGAGCAGCTCACCCGACAGGACATCGCCATTCTCAGCATGCGCAACAAGGCCAACCGCCTGGAGGAACTCTTCCTGGCGCTGGTGGAAAGCGAGAAGGAATGAAGAAGGAAGAGAAAAGCTCAACCAACGGGGGACACGGGGGAGATTCCTTTTGAGGATTACGGGTACCTGTAGGAGCGGCCTCAGGCCGCGATGGATTCACCAAATGGCGTTATCGCGGCCTGAGGCCGCTCCTACAGGTGAACTGCCCCCCACAAACAATTCCCCCGTGTTCCCCGTGGTTAACGCTTTTTCTCACTGCCTTTCTGGAGAAACATGAACACGCATACGCAGCTCGTCGCCTATCGCACCATCGTGACCAAGGAGGTGCGCCGTTTCTCGCGCATCTGGGTGCAGACCATCCTGCCGCCCGTGATCACCACCGCGTTGTACTTCATCATCTTCGGCCAACTCATCGGCAGCCAGTTGTCCGATGTGCAGGGCTTCAGTTACATGGATTACATCGTGCCCGGCATCATTCTGATGACGGTGATCACCAACTCCTACGCCAACGTGGTGTCGTCCTTCTACTCGTCGAAGTTCGGCCGCTTCGTGGAGGAGATGCTCATCGCCCCGATCCCCAACTACGTCATCCTGCTCGGCTATCTTACCGGCGGCGTGGCGCGTGGCCTGGCGGTGGGGGCGGCGGTCACGGCGGTAGCGGCGTTCTTCACGGACATCCGCACCGAACACCTGGCGCTCTCCGTGTTCGTGGTGGTACTCACGTCCTTCCTGTTTTCCCTGGGTGGCTTCATCAATGCGGTATACGCCAAGAGCTTCGACGATATCTCCATCATTCCCACCTTCGTGCTCACCCCGCTGACCTACCTGGGCGGCGTGTTCTACTCGGTGCAAATGCTGCCGGAGTTCTGGCAAGAAGTCTCGCGCCTGAACCCCATCCTCTACATGGTGAATGCCTTCCGCTACGGCCTGCTGGGCGTATCCGACGTAAGCGCAAGCGTTGCCGTCAGCGTGATCCTCGCCTTCATCGCCGTCCTCTACGCCTACTGCCTCTGGCTCCTGCGCCGCGGCGTGGGCCTGCGCTCGTAGGAGGAATCAACGCAAAGACGCAAAGGGCGCAGAGGACGCAAAGGGAACAAGTTCTTGTTGTGATCCCGCGATGCTCCTGCTGGTTCGGTAGCGTGCGAGGCGGATAAGCTGATGGTCCCCGCTGGAGCATTGCAAGAGTTTTGCGTTCTTTGCGTCCTTCGCGCCTTTGCGTTGAAATTCTTCGCCTTCACAACGACTTCAGCGGAACCGCGCGGAGGACTTCTTCGACGGTGGTGAGGCCGGCGGCGACTTTCTGGGCCCCGTTTAGGCGCAGGGGCTTGAGGCCCTGGCGGATGGCCTCTTTGCGCAAGGCGTCGATGTCGCCGCCGGGGGTAATCAGTTTCTTGACGCCTTCTTTCATGAGCAGCATTTCATAGATGCCGACCCGGCCGAGATAGCCGGTCTGGCGGCATTCCAGACAGCCCACGGGTTGGTAGCTGTTCTTCGGTTCGTCCACGCGCCACGGGCTCACCAGCGATTGCCACAGGCCTGAATCCACCGGGCCCGGCGTCTTGCAGTGCGGGCACAGGGTGCGGATGAGGCGCTGGGCGAGCACGCCGAGCACGGTGCCGGTGATGAGATAGGGCGGCACGCCGATCTCCAGCAGGCGCGTGATGGCCGAGGGCGCGTCGTTGGTATGCAAGGTGGAGAACACCAAATGCCCGGTGAGCGCCGCCTGGATGGCCATCTCCGCGGTTTCCTGGTCGCGGATCTCGCCCACCATGATGATGTCCGGGTCCTGGCGCAGCAGGGTGCGCACGCCGCTGGCGAAATCGAGACCGATGTTGTGCTGCACCTGCATCTGGTTGAAGGCCGGCTCCACCATCTCGATGGGGTCTTCCACGGTGCAGACGTTCACCTCGGGGCTGGCGAGCAGCTTGAGGGTGGAATAGAGCGTGGTGGTCTTGCCCGAACCGGTCGGACCGGTGACCAATACGATACCGTGGGGCTGGTTGATGAGTGACTGCCAGGTGTCCACTTCCTGGGGCGTGAAGCCGAGCGCACGGAAGTCCTTCACCAGCACGTCCGGGTCGAAGATGCGCATGACCATTTTCTCGCCGAAGGCCGTGGGCATGGTGGACAGGCGCAGTTCGATCTCGTTGCCATCCGGTGTGCGGGTCTTGAGACGGCCATCCTGCGGCCGGCGTTTCTCCGCCAGATCCATGCGACCCAGGATCTTCAGGCGACTGGTGACCGCGGCCATCACCGACGCCGGCACCTGATAGACCAGGTGCATGACGCCATCGATGCGGAAGCGGATGTTGCCTTGCTCGCGGCGCGGCTCCAGGTGGATGTCGCTGGCACGCTCATCGAAGGCGTAATGCAGTAGCCAATCCACGATGTTGACCACATGCTGGTCGTTGGCATCCAGTTTGCCCGCACGCGACAGCTCCACCAGCTGTTCCAGGTTCTGCACCCCGCTGGGCGCCCGGTAAGCGGAACGCTCCTGGGCACCGAGCACTGACTTGGAGAGCGTGTAGAACTCCACGAGGAAACGCGCGATATCGTCCGGATTGGCGACTACCCGCACGATAGGCCGCTGCAAAATGCGCGACAGCTCCGCCTCCCATTCCTTCTCGAAGGGATCGCTGCAGGCGATGGTCACCTGATCGGGGTGCACCTCCACGGCGAGGATGTTGTAGCGCCGTGCGTAGGCATAGGACATGACCGCGGTAACAGCGGCCACGTCGATGCGCAGGGGATCGATGGTGTGATAAGGCATACCCACGCGAGCCGCCAGCCATTGGCTGAGGACGTCGAGGCTGAGCAGGCCGTGGGGTGGTTTTTCACTGGAAAAGTGGCGTTCGGCGATCACCGACAGCGGATGACGCTGATGCGTCGTCATATTGCGCTTGAGCACGTCCGCGCGCTCGCGGTCCAGCAACCCATCCTCGGCCAGCCAGTCGAGCACCCGGGCCAGCGTCAACCGGCCTTCCGTCTTCACACCCGCCATGGAGATTCCCTACACCAATGCGAGCCCCGATTCTCCCTCAATCCCGCCTTGGGCGCGAGTGCATCTGCCGCAGAAGAAAGCAGATTCAACGCAAAGGCGCGGAGGACGCAAAGGACGCAAAGGACGCAAAGGACGCAGAGTATGAAGTCGTTAAGACTGACCGGGCGTAGGTCACGTTGACGCACAGCGTCTACGTGACAGACCCGGGTGGGAATGTCACGTAGCTTCGCAACGTGACCTACGACTGCTGACTTGCACCGGCGGTCGTCACGTAGACGCTGTGCGTCAACGTGACCTACATATACTTCGTCCCTTTGCGCCCTTGCGATGAGATCTTTTCTTCTCCCCCTCAATGCTCGCGCGTGGCGCGGAACCGGAGGTCGGGCCAGCGCTCGATGGTGAGGTCGAGGTTGACGCGGGTGGGGGCCAGGTAGGTGAGGTTGCCGGCGCCGTCGATGGCCAGGTTGTCGTGGGCCTTCTTGCGGAATTCCTCCAGCTTCTTGCCGTCGCCGCATTCCACCCAGCGGGCGGTGGCCACGTTCACCGGTTCGAAGATGGCGTCCACGTTGTATTCGTCCTTGAGTCGGTAGGCCACCACGTCGAACTGCAGGACACCCACGGCGCCCAGGATCAGGTCGTTGTTGCGCAGCGGCTTGAACAACTGGGTGGCGCCCTCCTCGGAGAGCTGTTCCAGCCCCTTCTGCAGTTGCTTGAGCTTGAGCGGGTCGCGCAGGCGTGCCAGGCGGAACAGTTCCGGGGCGAAGTGCGGAATGCCCGTGAACTTGAGGTCCTCGCCTTCCGTAAAGGTGTCGCCGATCTGGATGGTGCCGTGGTTGTGCAGGCCGATGATGTCGCCGGGCCAGGCGTCTTCCACGCGCTCGCGCTCCTGGGCCATGAAGGTGGTGGCATTGGCGATCTTCACGTCGCGGCCGAGACGCACATGCTTGACCTTCATGGCCTGGCTGTAGTGGCCCGAACACACGCGCAGGAAGGCGATGCGGTCGCGGTGCTGCGGGTCCATGTTCGCCTGGATCTTGAACACGAAGCCGCTGAACTTCTCTTCCGTGGGCTCCACGGTGCGCGAGACGGTGGCACGAGCCAGCGGGCCGGGCGCATATTCCACCAGGGCGTCCAGGATCTCGCGCACACCGAAGTTGTTGATGGCCGAGCCGAAGAACACGGGCGTGAGCTCGCCGCGGCGGAACGCCTCCAGGTCGAACTCGTTGCTCGCGCCACGCACCAGTTCGATCTCCTCGCGCAGCTCCGCCACCAGCGGGCCGAACAGCTCGTCGAGGCGCGGATTGTTGAGGCCTTCGATCACCTCGCCTTCCTGCACGCGCCCGCCGTGCTGGGCGGTGAACAGGTGCACGCGATTGCTGTACAAATCGAACACGCCCTTGAAGCGCGAACCCATGCCGATGGGCCAGGTGATGGGCGCGCATTTAATCTTCAGCACCTCCTCCACCTCATCCAGCAGCTCGATGGGCGCACGGCCCTCGCGGTCGAGCTTGTTGATGAAGGTGATGATGGGCGTATCGCGCAACCGGCACACGTCCATGAGCTTGATGGTGCGCGCCTCCACGCCCTTGGCCACGTCGATGATCATCAGTGCGGAGTCCACCGCCGTGAGTGTGCGGTAGGTGTCCTCCGAGAAGTCCTCGTGGCCCGGCGTGTCGAGCAGGTTGATGACGTGGTCGCGATAGGGGAACTGCATCACCGACGAGGTGACGGAAATCCCGCGCTGCTTCTCCAGCTCCATCCAGTCGGAGGTGGCATGGCGCGCCGCCTTGCGGCCCTTCACGGTGCCCGCCAGCTGAATGGCGCCGCCGAACAGCAACAGCTTCTCGGTGAGCGTGGTCTTGCCGGCGTCCGGGTGGGAGATGATGGCGAACGTGCGCCTGCGCGCCGCCTCGCGTGCGATGATGCTCATAGTGACTTGGGTAACCTGAAAGTGCGCGGCATTTTACCGGATACGGGCCCGGCGCGTCCGGAAATGAACGTGGGCGGGGAGAAAGGCAAAAAGCATTAACCACGGGGGACACGGGGGGGAAATCCGTCACGGGTTACCCCGCCTGTAGGAGCAGCCTCAGGCCGCGATTGTCGTCGGATACCGCGCCATCGCGGCCTGAGGCCGCTCCTACCGAGAAATTGATTTCCCCCGTGTTCCCCGTGTCCCCCGTGGTTAATGCTTTTCCTTCACAAGGCCAAAGCGAAGATGAGCGCATCCTCGCGGCCTTTGGGGGCGGGGTAGTAGTCGCGCCGGGAGCCGACCTGGTTGAAGCCGGTGGATTCATAAAGGGCGACGGCTGCGTAGTTGGAGGGGCGCACCTCCAGGAACATGGCCTCGGCACCGTGGCCGCGTGCCACGTCGATGAAATGGGTGAGCAGGCGGCGGCCGTGGCCCTTGCCCTGCTGTTCCGGTTCCACGCACAGATTGAGCAGATGGGCTTCCCCGACGGCGGCGGAAAGTACGCCATAACCCAACACCTGGGCGTCCTGCTCCAGCACCCAGCAGGAATAGCCAACGCGCAGGCAGTCACGAAAAATGGCCTCGGTCCATGGCGAGTAATAGGCGCGCACCTCCACGGCGATGACCGAGGGTACGTCCTGCTCGTGCATGGGGCGGATCCGGGTTTCGTTCATGGTGTACCCACCTCGTGCAGGACGCGCAAGGCGAGCCTGAGGTCATCCCATGCCTTGCGCTTTTCCAGCGGTGCGCGCAACAGATAGGCCGGATGGTAGGTGACCACCAAAGGGGTCTCCTGGTAGCGATACACCTGGCCGCGGAGCTTGCCGATAGGCGTATCGGTCTTCAGCAGGTTTTGTGCCGAGACACGCCCCACGCTGAGGATCAGGCGCGGCTTGACGAGGGCGATCTGACGTTTCAGGTAGGGCTCACAACGGGCCGCTTCCTCGGGCCTGGGATCGCGATTGTTGGGCGGACGGCTCTTGAGCACGTTGGCGATGTACACCTGCTCGCGTGCAAAGCCTGTGGCGCGCAGCATTTCGTTGAGGAGCTGCCCGGCACGGCCCACGAAGGGCTCGCCCTGCTTGTCCTCTTCCTGGCCGGGGGCCTCGCCGATCACCATCACCTCGGCGGCACGGTTGCCGACCCCGAACACGGTCTGGGTGCGGTTCGCGACCAGTTCGGGGCAACGCGTGCAATGGGCCACGCGCGCCGCGAGTGCCTCCCAGTCCATGGCCGCGACCTCGGCGTCGTCCAGTTCGGCGGCGGGCGTCAGTACGGGCGGCTTGGGCTCGCCGGCGGGGATCAAGGCATCATGGCCCTGCTCCACCACCGCAGGCGGGTGTTCCGCGGGCGCAGCGGTGGCGTCCGCAGCAGGCGTCGTGCCGCTGCGACGGCGCCAAATCTGGATGCCCATGGCCTCCAGGTAGCGTCGTTTCCGTTCGTCCATCGCGATCACGTCAGTCTTGGTGCGGGAGGGGATTCACACAAGGCAGTCGCGAGCGGAAGCTCGCTCCCACACTCGCTCCCACAGGTGATTGAGGAAGCCGCTCACACGCCGCCGTTCTGCGGATGGGCGCGCGCCGGCGCCAGCAATTTGTTGAGCGCATTCACATAGGCCTTGGCGGAGGCGATGACGATGTCGGTGTCGGCCCCCTGCCCGTTCACCATGCGCCCGCCCTTCTCCAGACGCACGGTCACCTCGCCCTGGGAATCGGTGCCGCTGGTAATGTTGTTTACCGAATACAGCACCAGCTCGCTCTCGCTGTGGACGATGGCATCGATGGCCTTGAGCGCCGCGTCCACGGGACCGCCGCCGGGCGCGTTGCCGGTACGCTCGACGCCGTCCACATTGAGGGTGACACTGGCCTCCGGCGTGGTGCCGGTTTCCGAACAGACCTTGAGCGCCATCAACTTGATGCCCTCGTAGGTGGACTCCAGGTCGGCTTCGGTCACCAGCGCCTGCAGGTCCTCGTCATAGATCTCGTGCTTCTTGTCGGCGAGTTCCTTGAAGCGCTCGAAGGCCGCGTTCAGTTCCTCCTCAGCGGCGAACACCACGCCGAGTTCCTGCAGGCGCGTACGGAAGGCGTTGCGGCCCGAGTGCTTGCCCAGCACCATGCGGTTGGCGGTCCAGCCCACGTCCTCGGCGCGCATGATCTCGTAGGTCTCGCGTGACTTGAGCACACCGTCCTGGTGAATACCGGACTCGTGGGCGAAGGCATTGGCGCCCACGATGGCCTTGTTGGGCTGCACGGCGAAACCGGTGATGCCCGCTACCAGGCGCGAGGTGGGCACGATATGGGAGGTATCCAGTTCGACGCTACACGGGAACACGTCCTTGCGCGTGCGCACCGCCATGACGATCTCTTCCAGCGCCGCGTTGCCTGCGCGCTCTCCAAGACCGTTGATGGTGCACTCGACCTGGCGCGCACCATGCAGCACTGCGCTCAAGGAATTCGCGACGGCGAGACCCAGGTCATTGTGGCAGTGCACGGAGAACACCGCCTTGTCTGCGTTGGGGGTCCCGCCGATGACCCTGCGCACCAGTTCGCCAAACTGGTGCGGCAGGTTGTAACCCACCGTATCGGGAATATTGATGGTGCGTGCGCCTGCGTCGATTACCGCCTCGAACACGCGGCACAGGAAATCGATGTCAGAGCGGCCGGCGTCTTCCGCCGAGAACTCCACGTCATCGGTCCACTGGCGTGCACGCTTGACCGCCTTCACCGCCTGTTCCACCACCTGGTCGGGACTCATGCGCAACTTGTGCTGCATGTGGATGGGCGAGGTGGCGATGAAGGTGTGGATGCGACCACGGTTGGCCTGCTTCAATGCCTCGCCGGCCCGGTCGATATCCTTGTCCAAGGCGCGCGCCAGGCCGCACACGGTGCTGTCCTTGATGATGCCGGCCACCGCCTGCACCGCGTCGAAATCACCCGGGCTCGCCACCGGGAAGCCGGCCTCGATCACATCCACCTTCATGCGTTCCAGGGCCTTGGCAATGCGCAGTTTTTCCTCCTTGGTCATGGAGGCGCCGGGGCTTTGTTCGCCGTCGCGCAGGGTGGTGTCGAAAATGATCAGCTTGTCCATGGTCCTCTCCGCACGGTACCCGCCGCGCATTGATCAAAGAAGAAAAGAAAAGGTCTAACGCAAAGGCGTAGAGGGCGCAGAGTTCGCAAAGGAGTACCGAGGGGCTTGAACCTCCGCGATCTCCGCGCCTCCGCGTTGGATTCAGCCCTTGGGTCCGCCGCCTTCGTCGTCCTCGCTGGCCTTGGCATGCTTTCCCTTGCGCCTGCGCGAGCGCATCACCAGGATCATCACCGGTCCCGAGAGGGCGTAGACGAGGAATGAGGCAAACAGCACCTGGGGCGGATCGATGGAGACGAATACGAACACCAGTACCACGATGAGCACGGTCACGAACGGCACCTTGCCGCGCAGATCCAGGTCCTTGAAGCTGTAGTAGCGCACGTTGCTGACCATGAGCACACCGGCCAGTACGGTGAGCACGAAGGTGAGGGGTACCAGGGACTTGCCATCCACGCCGTAGCTCACGCCGACCCACACCGCGCCGGCCACGATGGCGGCGGCGGCGGGGCTGGGCAGGCCCTGGAAGTAACGCTTGTCGGCAATGCCCACCTGGGTGTTGAAGCGCGCCAGGCGCAGCGCTGCACCGGCCGCATACACGAACGCCGCCAGCCAGCCCAGCTTGCCCATGGTCGCGAGCGACCACTGGTACATAACCAGGGAGGGCGCAAGCCCGAAGGAAACCATGTCGGACAAGGAATCGTATTCGGCGCCGAATTCGCTCTGGGTGTTGGTGAGGCGGGCCACCCGTCCGTCGAGGCTGTCCAGCACCATGGCCACGAACACCGCAATGGCCGCCTTCTCAAACTGGCCATTCATGGCCGCGACGATGGCGTAGAAGCCCGCGAACAATGCCGCGGTGGTGAACAGGTTGGGCAACAGGTAAATGCCGCGTCCCCGCTTTTCGGTTTCTTCGTTTGGCATGGCTCGCTTCCGGCAATAACCCCCAGGTTGGAGAGACCCCCGCACAGGTTGGACAAGCAGCTACTTGTGCACCAGCCTGGCGAGTACCGATACACCCGATTGTACGTGATCGCCGGGCTGCACCAGCAACCGGCTGGTCACCGGCAGGAACACCTCGATGTCGCCCCCGAAAGACAGGAAGCCGCAACGCTGGCCCTGGCCCACCCGTTCGCCGGACTGGCGGTCGCAACTGGCCGGCCTGCCGCGTCCACGGCCAAGCGCAACCACCACGACGTCATCGTGCTCGTCACTCTGCACCCATTGCGCGAACAGGTTTTCGTCCGCTGCAGGAAACCACTGCTGCATCACCTTGCCCTCGATGGGACTGCGCACCGAGAACACGCCCAGCGGCCGCATGGCCAGGTGCACGCGCACCGCATCGCGGCCGATGCGTTGGTCGTATGCCGGCTCCACCGCCAGCACCCGGCCGTCCACGGGGCTGACCACGGCCAGCGGTGCCGGCGGGATGCGACGGGGCGGGTCACGAAAATAGAAGGCCAGCACGGCGGCGACAACCCAGGCGACCACCGCCACGGCGCCGCTCCAGCGCTCCCAGGCATAAAGGCCGACGACGGTGAAGAAGGCGACGGGAAGCCACCCTTCGCGGGCGATGATGGGATAGCGCTGGGCCATGGTGGTGGGGATTTGCAAAAGCAAACGGCCGGACCCAGGGTCCGGCCGTCTGTTCGGCACCGCCTCAGTTCTTGGTCTTGTCGACCAGCTTGTTGGCGGCGATCCAGGGCATCATGCTGCGCAGCTTCTCACCCACCACCTCGATGGGGTGCTCGGCATTGAGGCGTCGGCGCGCGGTCATTTCCGGATAACCGGTCATGCCCTCGAGGATGAAGCGCTTGGCGTATTCGCCGTTCTGGATATTGCGCAGGGCTTCCTTCATCGCCCAGCGGCTCTCCTCGTTGATGACCTGGGGACCGGTCACGTACTCGCCGTACTCCGCATTGTTGGAGATGGAGTAGTTCATGTTGGCGATGCCGCCCTCGTACATGAGGTCGACGATGAGCTTCAGCTCGTGCAGGCACTCGAAATAGGCCATCTCGGGGGCGTAGCCCGCCTCCACCAGGGTCTCGAAACCGGCCTTCACCAGTTCCACGGCGCCGCCGCACAGCACGGCCTGCTCGCCGAACAGGTCGGTCTCGGTCTCGTCACGGAAGGTGGTCTCGATGATGCCGGTGCGGCCGCCGCCGATGGCGGAGGCGTAGGACAGGGCCTTCTGCTTGGCCTGGCCGGAGGCGTCCTGGTACACGGCGATGAGGTCGGGGATGCCGCCGCCCTTCACGAACTCACTGCGCACGGTGTGGCCCGGCGCCTTGGGCGCGATCATGACCACGTCCAAGTCGGCGCGCGGCACGATCTGGTTGTAATGGATGGAGAAGCCGTGGGCGAAGGCCAGGGTGGCGCCCTGCTTCAGGTTTGGCTCCAGTTCTTCGCGGTAGAGCTTGGACTGGAACTCGTCCGGAGTCAGGATCATCACCAGATCGGCACCGGCGACGGCCTCGGGCACGCTCTTCACCTTCAGGCCGGCGGATTCGGCCTTCTTGGCGGAACCGGAACCCGGGCGCAGGGCGACGGTGACGTCTACGCCGGAGTCCTTCAGGTTGTTGGCGTGGGCATGGCCCTGGGAGCCGTAGCCGACGATGGTCACCTTCATGCCGCGGATGATGGAGAGGTCGCAGTCTTTGTCGTAATAGAGATTCATTGTTTGTTCCTTACGTGAAAGCTAAAAAGGCTGAGTGATCCGCCATGCGGCCCTTATACGTTCCCTCTCCCCCGGGGAGAGGG
>JBAYQE010000030.1:0-27101 GCA_041677345.1 Thiohalomonadaceae bacterium | reverse complement strand
GCCCGGGAACCCCATCTGGATGATGACGTTCAGCTCGATCTCCAGGCGCTCGTCGTAGGGCTTGCGCTTCGCGGCGAAGTCCGGTGCGGCGGGGTCGAACAGCTTCGCCAGGCGCCGCTCCAGGCCTTCCTGGGCCTCACGCCGGAAGAACTCGTCCATGGTCAGGCCGTCCGGCACCGGGAAGTCCGGCAGGAAATACTTGCCCAGGGTCAGCTCCACATTGCAGCGCCGCGCGATCTCCACCGTGTTTTCAATGGCCTCGGGGATGTCGGCGAACAGCTCGGCCATCTCCTCGGGCGAACGCAGGTATTGCTGCTCGGTGTAGCGACGCGGGCGGCGCGGGTCGTCCAACACGCGGCCGTCGTGGATGCACACCCGCGCCTCATGGGCCTCGAACTCGTCGGCCTTGAGGAAGCGCACGTCATTGGTGGCCACCACCGGCACGCCCATCATGCTGGCAAGGCCCACGGCCTCGTGCAGGTAGTCCTCCTCCCCTTCGCGCCCGGTGCGGCTCAGTTCCAGGTAATAACTGTCTCCGAACAGCCGCAGCCATCCGGTGAGCAGTTCGGCGGCCTGTTCGCGATGGCCCGCGAGCAAGGCGCGCCCCACGTCGCCCTCACGCCCGCCGGACAGCGCGATGAGCCCGTCCACATTGCCCTTGAGCCAGTCGCGCTGGAGCATGGGCAGGCCCCGTTGCTGGCCGTCCGTGTAGCAGCGTGACACCAACCGGGACAGGTTGAGATAACCGGCCTGGTCCTTGCAGAGCAGCACCAGACGATGGGGTTGGGCGGGATCCTGCGGGTTATCCAGCCAAAGGTCGCTGCCCACGATGGGCTTCACGCCGGCACCCTGGGCGGCCTTGTAGAACTGCACCAGGGCGAACAGGTTGCTCTGGTCGGTAACCGCCACGGCCGGCATGCCGGCCGTGGCCGCTGCCTTCACCAGGGATTTTACGCGGACGAGGCCGTCCACCAGGGAATATTCGGTATGGACGCGGAGGTGGACGAAAGTGGGTTGCATGGGGGGCGAACTTACCCAAGGCCAACGTGCCGAACAAGTCTTGACAGCCGATCTGCCGAAAACGGCTTCTCCCACCACAATACTCAGGCTTTGTCGTGACGGGCTGTTTCCGTGTCTGCACCGAGCCTTCCGGTACTGGAGGCCGACGGCCGCCAGCCCTACTAGCTGGGGGCGAGGACGCCTGTTTGGGGCCGACGCGTGACCGCATCACCCACAGGGCGGAGCAGATGCCTTCATTCCCAGCGTCCCTCGAACAAGGGCTTCACCGGATGGCGACTCTTGCGCAGGCGTAAATCCGTGAAGATCTCGGCGCCGCCGGCTGTTTCATCCTCGGCGCTGAACCTCGTGCCCAGCTCCTTCTTCACATCTTCGCTGCTGCCGATGAGCACGAACTCTGTGCCTGCATAATCCAGCAGCTCCGGCTCGGGATCTGCGAAACGGCGATTGCGGAACTTGTCCATGAGCGGCTTGGGCAGTGCCGCCTTTTGCTGCGGACGCAGCCCCGTACGCCGTGGTGAGGACCTGGATGGATTCTTCACGCTGATGACATAGCTGGCTTCATCGCTGATGTTCAGCTCGTCCTGCACCTCCCGCGGCTGTTTCGGCAGCTCCAGTACATAGGCGAAATGCGCATGGCCATCGTGGCGCACGATACCGTACACACCCTCGCCCGCCGCGCGTGCCGGCGGAACCTTGCGCGCGCCGCGGGTCCTGGTTTCGTATTCACCACCTTCGAGATCCTCCCTCAGTGCCTTCGGATCGCGCTCGATGCGATCGACGAATGCCCAGTATTTCTCTCCCCCGCGCTGTACTTCCGGCAGGCGTTTGCGGCCAAGCACGACCAGGCGATACAGCCGCTTGCCATGAGGACTCAGTACCATGAAGAAGCGCTGAAGGTCTTCCACGCCTTCGGGATGCGCTTCTTCGTCCGTTCCCACCACACGCGGACGATAAAGGAAATACACGTTTCCTTCCTCGAGAACCTCGACCATGGCGCCCCCGATGTTCCGACGCGAAACCATAAGCAAAGTATAGGTGCAGCCACCTGTTCAGCGGTCTGCGTGGCAAATCAACGTCCGCAATCTAAAGTTGAATGCACGTTCGACGGGTTCGCAGAAAGGATTCCATGCCCTCTCACGTGCTCATCACGGGCGGTGCCGGCTTTATTGGCTCTCATGTCGCTGATCGGCTGCTCGCTCAAGGCTACCGCGTGCGCGTACTGGATGCGCTGCTGCCACAGGTACACGGCCCGGACGCCGTTCGTCCCTCCTATCTCCATCCCGACGTGGAACTCCAGATCGGCGATGTGCGTGACGGCACGGCGGTGCGCAAGGCCCTCGCAGGCGTCGACGCGGTTTTCCATTTCGCAGCACGGGTCGGCGTGGGCCAAAGCATGTACCGCGTGGCCGACTACACCGAACACAACACCCTCGGCACGGCAGTGCTCATGGAAGCACTCATGGAGCATCCTCTGGAACGGCTGGTAGTCGCTTCCAGCATGAGCATCTACGGCGAGGGACGTTATCGCTGCGCCGACGGCAGTATCACGGACCGCGTGGTACGTAGTGACGCGCAACTGCGCGCCGGCCGCTGGGATCCGGTGGGTCCGGCCGGTGAAACCCTGGTGCCGGTGCCTACGCCTGAAGACAAGCTGCCGGCGCTTTCCTCCATTTACGCACTGTCCAAGTTCGATCAGGAGATCATGGCGATGGTGCTGGGGAGGGCCTACGGCATCCCCACCACCGCCCTGCGTTTCTTCAATGTCTACGGCGAACATCAGGCACTTTCCAATCCCTATACCGGCGTACTTGCGATCTTTGCGTCACGCCTGCTCAACGATCGCCCGCCACTGGTATTCGAAGATGGCGAACAACGCCGCGATTTCATCAGCGTGCATGACGTGGCGGAGGCCTGCCTTCTCGCCCTCGAACATACCGCCGCTATTGGCCAGGTCTTCAACATCGGTAGCGGCGAGTCCATTACGGTACGGGCCATCGCCGAACGCATGGCCGCTGCCCTGGGGCGCGATATCGCACCCGAAATTTCGGGTCGCTTCCGCAGCGGTGACATCCGTCACTGCTTCGCCGATACGGGTAAGGCCCGCGAACTCCTGGGGTTCACTGCCAGTGTGCAACTCGAAGACGGTGTGATGCAGCTGGCTGAATGGCTTGCCACCCAGTGCGCCGAAGATCGGGTCTCCGAGGCCGCCGAGGAACTGCGCCAGCGAGGCCTCTCCGCATGATCGTGAACGAGGTCTACGGCATCGCGGAAAATTTCATACTTGGCGAATACGCACGTGCCGAACGAGTGATTGCGGAGCTGGATCTCCTGCATGTGCACCGCGTGCGTACCACCATCCAGCATCAGGAGTTCGCGACCCCACACGGACGCGCGTGGTATGAGTGGTTGCTGGCAGCGCTCGCCGGACGTGCCGAACTGCTGGTCTGCCTGGCCTGTGCACGCGGGCCCGACCCCGGTGCCGATGCGACCAGCTACGCAACGTTCGTGGACGAAATCCTCACGGCATTCTCCCCCTACATCGCCGCGGTGGAACTGGCCGGCGCACCGCAGTCCGGTGAATGCGACCCGCGCCTCGACCCGGCGGGCATGAGCTTCGCCGATGCACTCGCGCTGGCCATCGATCGCGTACGCGGAACTGGCAAGCGTGTGTTGCTCGCCGCTGACCCCAGCACCCACAACGGCTGGCTGGAACTGCTTGGCTCACGTGGTCTGCTGCGCGAGATCGACGCCATCGGTGTGCAGGCGCGCCCGACGACCGGCGACCTGGGTGGGCATTTCTGGGCCAGGAAGGTGGATCGTTTGCACAATCTGCTGCTGCATCACGGCAGCAGCGCAGAACTGTGGCTGACAGAAGCCGGTTTCGACGGACCTGAACACGACGAGCGCAGCCGTTTGAGTGCCTTCATCGAGGCACTGGATGCACCCGTACACCGGATGTACTGGGCCGGTGTCGACACCGACGCCGGCTCCACCTCGGCCGGCGCCCTGTTCGACGGCGATGGACGTGCACGCCTGATCAGACGTCTGCTCGCCAGCGGTGGTCCCGCAGCGGTGCGCGAACTCGCCTTCGCATCAACGGGGGCCCAGCGGCGCAACGCTTGCGGCGTGCATGTGGTCACCGGCGGTGCGGGCTTCATTGGCACCAACCTCGCTGCACGGCTGCTGGCCGAAGGCAAGCGGGTGCGCCTGCTGGACAACCTGCAACGGAGCGGCACCGAGGCCAACCTGAAATGGCTTGGCGAGCAATATGGTGAGCGACTGGAATTCGTGCTGGCCGACATGCGTGATGCCACGGCCGTGACCGAGGCCACCATGGATGCGGAAGCCGTATTCCATTTCGCCGCCCAGGTGGCAGTGACTACCAGTCTCGATACACCGATCCACGATTTCGACGTAAACGGCCGTGGAACCCTCAACCTGCTCGAGGCCCTACGGCGGCATCCCGCGCCGCCGCCACTGGTGTTCACCTCCACCAACAAGGTGTACGGCGGCCTCGACGGCATCGAATTCGTCCTGGACGGCGACGGTTACACACCGGCCGATGTATCGCTCGCGCAGCGTGGCGTGGACGAGTCGCACCCACTGTCGTTCTGCAGTCCGTACGGCTGCTCCAAGGGGGCGGCGGATCAGTATGTTCTCGACTATGCACGTACCTTTGGCCTGCCTGCAGTGGTGTTGCGCATGAGCTGCATCTATGGACCGCACCAGTTCGGCAACGAGGATCAGGGTTGGGTCGCCCATTTCGTGCGGCGGGTAGCAAGCGGTGATCCCATCACCATCTACGGCGATGGTCGCCAAGTACGTGACGTACTGTTCATCGACGACCTGCTTGAGGCGTTCGAGGCCGTCTTGCGCAACATTGACGACGTGCGTGGCCGAGCCTTCAACATCGGGGGTGGACCGCAGAACACGCTGTCACTGCTGCAATTGATCGATTTCCTCGGCACGATAGCGGACCGTTCACCCGAGGTACATTTCGAGCGCTGGCGGGTGAGTGATCAACGCTGGTACGTGTCCGATACAGGCCGTTTCACCCAGGCAACCGGCTGGCGTGCACAGGTGAGTGTGACAGAGGGTCTGCAGCGCCTGTGGCAATGGATCACGGGCGAAACCCTGATGCCGCTGGCGGCCCACTCCACGGCCGAACAGGAAGGGAGGCTGGCGCCATGAAGTTTGCGTTGGTGAACCCGCCCTGGGACTACGCCGGTAGCATCTACTTTGGCTGCCGCGACGGCCATTTGCCGCTGGAATTCGGCTATGCACGTGCCTTGCTCACACAGGCGGGGCATGAGGTGCTGCTGGTGGATGCAACACTTGAAGGCCTGGACATCGCGGCTGTCCGCGCCCGCGTGGAATCGTTCGCACCGGACCTGACGGTCGTCACCACGGCCCCCACCTACCTGTTCTGGCGCTGCCCGCCACCGGAGCTGCGCGTACCGTTGCACGCTTGCAAGGCTCTGCGCGATGTTTCTCCGCGACTGATCGTCGTGGGGCCACACGGGTCCACCACGCCGCGCGTCACACTCATGAAACTGCCCGTGGATGCGGTGGTAATGGGTGAATGCGAGGAAATCCTGCCGCGACTCAGCGATGACTGGCGCATGATCATGGGCCTGGCGTGGCGTGAGAAGGATCGCATCGTGGTCCAGGGCGGCCCACAGGCCGCGCATTTCGATGACCTGCCCGCCCTCACCTGGGAGCCCCGATTTCTACACAACCATCATCACCATCGCTTCGATGAGCCGTACCGTGGGCTTGGTGCCGAGGTGGAGGCCTCGCGCGGCTGTCCCTACGCATGCAACTTCTGCGCGAAAGAAAACTTCCGCGACAAGTTCCGCCGCCGGCCCATTGCCACGGTGCTCGAGGAGATTGACAACCTCTTGGCCCAGGGCGTGAGTTATGTGTATTTCGTCGACGAAATCTTCCTTCCCAACCGTGAGCTGCTCGAAGGTCTCGCCCAGCGTCCCGTACAGTTCGGTATCCAGACACGCATCGACCTGTGGAAACCCGACCTGCTCGATCTGCTCGGCCATGCTGGCTGCGTGTCCATCGAGGCCGGCATCGAGAGCATTTCCGAACTGGGGCGCCTGCTGGTCAACAAGCAGTGCAAACTCGATTCCGGGGCACTGCGTGACAAGCTCCTGTATGCACGCCGCAGCGTGCCTTTCGTGCAGGCCAGCCTCATCGATGCCGGGGTGGATGACGCAACCGCGGTAGAAGCATTTCGTCAGTCCCTGCTCGACCACGGCGTCTGGGTCAACAAACCCATCCCCATGTTCCCCTACCCCGGTTCGCCGGGCTACACGGAAATCTGGGGACCGCCCGACGATCGCGCCTGGGAGCGAGCCCACGAACACTATCTTGGCCAGTTCAGCCGCTTCAGCGACATCCAGGATGAACGCCCGCTGCCGCTTGCCGCTTTGGAGCGTGTGGATCCATGACCTGGCCGAAACGCAGAGGACACGGAGCATCGTTCCGTTGATGCATGGCCGCTCACCCGAAACGCGTCGCGCCCGTAGTGCTGACGATGGATTTTCTCCGCGTTCTCCGCATCTCTGCGCCCTCTGCGTCCAACCCCGTATTGGAACCCCCTCCGCATGAAAATCGCCCTGTTCTGCCATTCCCTGCGCTCGGACTGGAACCACGGCAACGCCCATTTCCTGCGGGGGGTGGTGTCCGAATTGGCGCAACGCGGACACAGGGTGCACGTATTCGAACCACACAACGCCTGGAGTTTCGTGAACCAGGCGCGCGAGGATCCGCACGTACTGGAACGGTTACGCGCCGCCTATCCGCTGCTGCGCACCGAGACCTACGATCCGGCTCATCCGGAATTGGAGAGGCGCCTCGCAGACATTGACCTGGTACTGGTACATGAGTGGAACGATCACGAGCTGGTTGCCCGCATCGGGCGTCATCGCGCCAGTCATGGCGGTTACCGTCTGCTGTTCCATGACACCCATCACCGCTCCGTCAGCGAACCACATAGCATCGCCCGTTATGACCTCACCCACTACGATGGTGTGCTTGCCTTCGGCGCGGCGCTACGCGAACGCTATCTGCGCGAGGGCTGGGCGGACCGCGTTTGGGTATGGCATGAAGCGGCAGACCCACGCATTTTCCGTCCCCTCCCCTGTGACCAGGCACAAAAGCGCGAACTGATCTGGATCGGCAACTGGGGCGATGATGAGCGCGCCGCGGAGCTGCGTGAATTCCTGTTTGCCCCGGCCGCCGCGATGAAGCTGCGCTGCCGTATCCACGGCGTGCGCTACCCGCAGACCGCGCGCGACGAACTGGCACGACTGGGCATCGAATACGCCGGATGGATCGCCAATTTCGACGTGCCGGCCGCCTTCGCCGCCCATCGCGTCACTGTGCACGTACCGCGCCGGCCTTACCTGGAGCGCTTGCCAGGGATCCCGACCATCCGCCCGTTCGAGGCCCTCGCCTGCGGCATCCCGCTCATCGTGGCCCGATGGGAAGACACCGAAGGCCTGTTCCGGCCCGGCGTCGACTATCTGGCCGCCGGCAACGGCATTGCCATGCGCCGACACCTGCGCGACGTGCTCGGCGACCAGGCACTGGCCACGTCGCTCGCCCGTCACGGCCGCGAAACCATCCTGGCACGCCACACCTGTGCCCATCGCGTGGACGAACTGCTCGCCATCGTGAAAACGCTCCACCGTACCGATGCCATCCATGCCACGCAGCAGCAGCGCGCCGGCCACTGATCCCTTCGTCCGCCAACCCGGAGAGCAGCCATGGGTCTGTCCATCGCCTTTTTTGGCTCCAGCCTGGTATCCGCGTACTGGAACGGCGCGGCCACCTATTATCGCGGCATCATCCGTGCGCTTGCGGCTCGCGGGCACCGGGTCACGTTTTTCGAGCCCGATGCCTATGACAGGCAGCAACACCGTGACATGGCCGATGACCCGCCCTGGGCCCGCGTGGTGGTCTATCCGGCCACGGAAGAAGGTGTGCTGCGCGCGCTGGAGCAGACCGCGGATGCGGATGTGATCGTGAAGGCGAGCGGCGTGGGCGTCTTCGATGCCCTCCTGGAACACGCGGTGCCGCGTGTAGCCCGCCCTGGCGCTCTGTGTGTGTACTGGGACGTAGACGCACCGGCCACACTCGCACGGCTGCACACCGACGCACAAGACCCGCTGTGCGCGCTTATCCCCGAATATCACATGGTACTCACCTATGGCGGCGGCCGGCCGGTAGTGGACGCGTACCTCGCGCTGGGTGCGGCCCATTGCGAACCTGTGTATAACGCGCTGGACCCGGAGACCCATCATCCGGCCGCCCCGGACCCTCGCTTTGCCGGCAACCTCGGCTTTCTTGGCAATCGCCTGCCCGACCGTGAGGCACGGGTGCAGGAATTCTTCCTGCGTGCGGCAAGCCTGTCTCCCGCATCCCGTTTCCTGCTGGGCGGCGCGGGCTGGGATGACAAGCCCCTGCCCGGTAACGTGCGCTACCTGGGACACGTGTATACCCACGAGCACAACGTCTTCAATTGCACGCCCACCGCCGTGCTGAACATCAGCCGCGACAGCATGGCCGCCAACGGCTGGTCACCGGCCACCCGGGTGTTCGAGGCGGCGGGTGCCGGGGCCTGCCTGATCACCGACACATGGGATGGTTTGGGGGATTTCCTGGAACCGGGACACGAGGTCTTGGTGGCCGAGGACGGCGAACACGTGGCGTGGTGGCTTGGCCAGCTGAGCCTGGAGCGGGCCCGTCGCATTGGTGAGCGCGCCCGCCAGCGTGTATTGCGCGAGCATACCTATGCGCATCGCGCCCTGCAGGTAGAGGCACTGCTCGATGGCGGGATGCATCACGCACTGCGCGGTGTGTGTTGAACAGCGAAAACCTTCATGCACAGCGCCGTGTAGCGTGGGACGCGAATTGCCGACGCTGGCAGCTTCCCTTCGCGCCTGCGCCTTTGCGCCGGCTTGGCTATCAGAGGTAACCGCGAGGTGGCACTGCGGAAGCTGCCACGCGCGCTCGCGTGGGCGGCTTCACCGCACGCCTGCAACGTTTGTTCAGGCAATGCTGGAACCATGCGATGGTACGCTCCAGTCCCTGCTGCAGCGGTGTCTGCGGTTCCCAGCCCAGGTGCCGGCGGGCCTTTCCGATATCGGGTCGGCGTTGGCGTGGATCATCGCTGGGCAGCGGCCGGTAGCTGATACGTGAACGGGAGCCGATGATGTCCCGTACGCGTTCGGCCAGTTCCGCCACGCTAAACTCCACCGGATTGCCCAGATTGACGGGCCCGGTGATCGCCTCGCCGCTCTCCATCATGCGCACCAAGCCGTCGATGAGGTCATCCACATAACAGAAGGAACGGGTTTGCTCGCCGGTGCCGTAGATGGTGATGGGGCGGTTGCGCAACGCCTGTACGATGAAGTTCGATACCACACGACCGTCATCCTGCTGCATGAACGGCCCATAAGTGTTGAAGATGCGTACCACCTTCACGCGAGCGCCGTGCTGTCGATGGTAATCAAAAAACAGTGTCTCCGCACAACGCTTGCCCTCGTCATAACAGGCGCGCGTACCTACCGGATTGACGTGTCCCCAATAGTCCTCCTGCTGCGGATGCTGCGATGGATCACCGTACACCTCGCTGGTAGAGGCCTGCAGCACCTTGGCCCCGTACCGCAATCCGACCTCGAGCGCATGGATGGCACCGAGCACACTCGTTCTCGTAGTGTGCAATGCGTCATGCTGGTAACGGACAGGACTGGCGGGACAGGCGAGGTTATAGATCTGTTCCGCTTCGATATCGAATGGCCGGCAGACATCGTGCTGGATGAGCGTGAAATGGGGACGGTTCGTGAACGCGGCGATATTCTCGCGTGTTCCGGTGAGAAAGTTGTCGAGGCATAGGACCTCGTGGCCGCTCGTGAGGAGCCGCTCGCACAGATGGCGTCCGAGAAAACCCGCTCCCCCGGTGACCAATACCCGAGCCATGCGTCCTCCTTGACGATGCACGTGATGTGAACGTTTAGTTCACTTCCTGTTCAATGCATGCGTTCGCGCTTCACGAACTTGAAAAACCGACTCGTATCTCCACTTTTTGTTTGCTCCTGGTAAAGGAAGGCAAGTTGGCTCTCTTCGAACTTATGGAAGAACTCCTCCCAATCGATCTCTTCCAGTGACGCCTCGGCGCCATAACCGGGAAAATTCACGCGCAGAATGCCCGGGTCGTCCTTGCCGGCAGTGGCCTTGACCGCAGCGGGTCGCCCGCCACGGCTCTCCATCCAGCGCCGGATCTCAGCATGATTCGTGGTCACGTGACTCTCACCGGCCATAACACACTCCTCATCCGTTCACCATTTCGCCGCCATTGGGATGCAGCACCTGGCCTGTCATGTAGGAGGCATCCTCTGAAGCGAGGAACACATAACAGGGCGCCACTTCCGAAGGTTGTCCTGCCCGCCCGAGCGGCTTGGAGGCACCAAACTTCGCCACGTGCTCCGCGCTGAACGTGGCAGGAATCAGGGGTGTCCAGATAGGGCCCGGCGCTACCGCATTCACACGGATACCGCGCCGGGCGAGATTGTTCGCCAATGAGCGCGTGAACGCCACGATGGCACCCTTGCTCGCGGCGTAGTCCATGAGCGAAGGATGGCCCACGTAGGCCGTCACCGACGCGGAGTTCACGATGGCCGCTCCTTGCCCCAGGTGTGGCAGAGCGGCGCGAACGATGTGGAACATGGCAAACACATTGGTGCGAAAGGTACGCTCCAGTTGCAGTGTGTCGATGTCCTGCAGTTCAGCGCGTTCGTGCTGCTCGCCTGCATTGTTGACGACCACGTCGAGCCTGCCCAAGGCATCGACGGTCCGCGCCACCACTTCCCGGCAATGTACCTCTTCAGCCAGATCACCTGGCAGCAGGACACAGCGGCGTCCTGCTGCCCCCACCAGCCGCCGGGTCTCATCGGCATCATCGTGTTCTTCAAGATACGCGATGGCAACATCCGCGCCTTCCAGCGCAAACGCCACTGCCACCGCGCGCCCAATACCGCTGTCCCCGCCGGTGATCAGCGCCATCTTGCCTGCAAGCTTGCCGCAGGCGCGGTAGTCCGGGCGCAAGTACTCGGGACGCGGCTGCATGGCTGCCTCACGCCCGGGCTGGCGTTGCTGGTGCTGGGGCGGTTGTGGCGCATCGGACATGGGAGGCCTCCCTGGTCCCCGTGAGCATCGGGGAGTCCCGGGCACCACGCTATGGCAAACCCGGTGAACTCGCCTTGCAAGATCGGCGTTAGCGTCCAAGCTGTTTTGGTGGTTCAGGTAACGAACCGGAGAAGGCCTTTTATCGGAGGAGATATGACACGCCCACGTCGCGTCCTCATGACCGCGGATACGGTGGGCGGTGTCTGGATCTATGCGTTGCACCTGGCAGCGGCCTTCGCCGCGCGCGGTGTCGAGACCCATCTCGCCACCATGGGGGAACGCCCGAGCGTGGCACAGCGCCACGACGCATCCACTGTCCCTGGACTGCAGGTGCACGAAAGCACCTTCAGGTTGGAATGGATGAACGCGCCCTGGGCCGACGTCATGGCTGCCGGTGACTGGCTGTTAGCGCTTGAGGAGCGGCTTACGCCGGATGTGGTGCATCTCAACGGTTACGCCCACGGTGCCTTGCCCTGGCGTGCGCCACCATTGGTGGTTGGCCATTCCTGCGTATATTCGTGGTGGCGTGCGGTGCACGGTACCCGGCCGCCACTGGGCTATGGGCGCTACGAGGGCGCGGTGCGCAACGGCCTGGCGGCGGCGCGGGCCGTGGTGACCCCTTCGCGCGCCATGCTCATGGAACTGCGCGCGCACTACGGCCCCGTGGCACAGGGCGAAGTCATCCACAACGGCCTGCCGGAACGATGCAGCCCCCTGCCAGCCAAGGAGCCCCTCGTACTCAGCGTCGGCCGGCTCTGGGATGAAGCCAAGAACGTGCGTACGGCGGTACAGGCCGCGGAGCAGATCCACTGGCCCTTCTTCCTCGCAGGCAGCACCACCCATCCCGACGGCTGGGAGATGGACCTCGGGCGTGTGGAACACCTGGGCGTCCTGTCACCTGCCAGGCTGGCCCATTGGTATGCACGCGCTGCCATTTTCGTCTCACCGGTGCGCTATGAACCCTTCGGGCTTTCCATACTGGAAGCGGCCATGCACGGCTGTGCGCTGGTGCTGGGCGACATACCGAGCCTGCGTGAACTGTGGGATGAGGCGGCACTGTTCGTACCACCCGACGATGCCCAAGCACTTGCCGCTGCGGTCGAGCGCCTCACCCGCAGCGACAGGCTGCGCAACCGATACATGCAAAAGGCACTGGTCGCCGCCAGTCGTTACAGCCTCGATCGTTGTGCCGATGCTTATCTCGAGCTCTACCACCGTTTGCTCGAATCCCATACCGTGCGCCAAGCGCTCTGAAAGGACTGTCCCATGGCCCGTCTCGGCATCGTCATACTCGGCCTGTCCATCACCTCGTCCTGGGGTAATGGTCATGCCACCACCTATCGCGGGCTGGTACGTGCGCTGCACGCCCGTGGCCACGACGTGCTGTTCCTCGAACGTGACAAGCCCTGGTACGCACAGCACCGCGACCTGCCGGAGCTTCCGTACGGTCGTCTCGCCCTGTACGGCAGCATGGAAGCCCTCAAACAGGAGTACAGGGACGCCGTACGCAACGCCGACCTGGTGATGGTGGGTTCCTATGTACCGGAGGGCATCGCTGTCGGCGAGTGGGTGCTGTCCATGGCGCGGGGTGTGCGCGCCTTTTACGACATCGACACGCCGGTGACGCTCACGCAGCTCGCCACTGACGCCTGTCCCTATGTGGCACGCCGTCAGATCCCCGAGTACGACCTCTACCTTTCGTTCACCGGCGGCCCGACACTCAGGCGGCTGGAACGGGAATTCGGCGCCCGGCGCGCCGCGGCGCTGTACTGTTCGGTGGACCCCATGCACTATCACCCCGAGCCCGTGGCAGAGTGCTGGGATCTCGGTTATCTCGGCACCTACGCCCCTGACCGGCAGCCGATACTGGAGCGCCTGTTCATGCAACCGGCACAGCAATGGGACGCCGGCCGCTTCGTCTGTGCGGGGCCGCAGTATCCTGCTGAAACCCCGTGGTCGGACAATGTGCTGCGCATGGAACACCTCTCTCCCGCGGAACACCGCCTGTTCTACAACCGCCAGCGCTTCACCCTCAATGTTACCCGCGCCGACATGGTCAGGCTGGGTTGGTCCCCGAGCGTGCGTCTGTTTGAAGCCGCCGCCTGTGCAACGCCCATCATCAGCGATCGCTGGGCCGGGCTGGAGTCCGTGTTCACACCGGGCAAGGAAATTGCGGTAGCGGATTCGAGTGATGATGTGCTCACGCTGCTACGCCGCATGCCGGCAGAACAACGTATCGCGCTAGGTGAGCGTGCACGGTGCCGTGTTCTGACCGAGCACACCAGTGATCACCGTGCGGAAGAGCTCGAGCACTGCATGACCACTGTACGCCGTAGCGCGGCAGGTGTGCTGTAGGGCTGAGTGCCCGAGCCTGCGGATGCGGAGGTGCAGAGAGCGTGCAGTGTGCAACTGTGCCCTCTGCGCCTATGGTGCGGACTTCGTCCTCCAGCAGGGGCGCAGCCCGTTTGCGCAGAATGCAAGGTTCACGCGGCCTGCCACGGTGATGCCTGACCGACCCGCTCAGATCAGCTGAAAATACACTGAACTCACCAGGACACCAACCGCCACCGCCGCCCCCAGTGACAACATCGGGAAGCGCAGCAAGAACTGGGTAATACCAACACCGATGCGCTCGATGACGCCGGCCAGACGTTCATCCACCGTGCATTCACTTTCCAGGAAAAATTCCCCGTCGCGCGGCGGCTCCACGAGTTCGTAAGGGTCCTCTGCACGATTTCTGACCATGTCGTCCTCCGTGTGAAGAAACGAATGAGGAGAAGATAAGAAAATTTTAGTCAGTGGCATCACCGTGATCGCGCGTGTAAACAATGAGTATTTCTTATCGTCTACCGGCGAGCACCCGCACCCTGCAGCCCCCCCGGCGAGCACGCTCATCCGTCGTGATCAAATTCGCGGCAGATCGCGCCACGATTCCATTGCCGCCGTGATTTTTCGAAGCTGTCCACAGTTTGTGCATGACGAAATCCGTAAAACCGCTGGGCTCGACGCCCCGGTGACGGAATCCCGTTCATGATCAAGACTGCGCCTTCTGCCATTTACCTGCGTGCCTTGCGCGAAGTCCGTGCCTTTTGGCCCCATCTCGGCTTGGTGTTGCTGCTCGGCCTGGCATGGACACCGCTCGCCCTGCTCACGCCCTTGCCGGTGAAGCTCATCGTAGACAACGTGCTCGGCGACCAGCCACTGCCCGCCTACATCGCCTGGGCGGTGCCCGGGGGGGCCGGCGGGGAACCTGCGCTCGCGCTGGCCATCGTCCTTTCGCTGGGTATTGCCCTCCTCGGTATCGTGCACACTGCGGCCGACTGGTTGCTGCGCGAATACGTGGCCGAGCGTATGGTGGTGGATTTCCGCGGCAAACTGTTCCTGCACAGCCTGCACGCCTCGCTGCTGAGCCACTTCCAGCGCGGTGCCCACGAGCCTGCCTATCGCATCAACCTGGATGCACCTGCGCTGCAATGGACCGCGCTGTACGGCATCATCCCGGTGATCGTGGCACTCACTTCATTGGGCAGCATGTTGTACGTAACCTCGCTCCTGGCTCCGCGCTTGGCCATGGTGGCCCTCGCCACGTCTGTCCCTGTGATTCTGCTCATCCATTTCAACCAGAAGCGTATGCGCAGCAAGTGGCACGGCGTGCGTGAAAAGGAAAGCGAGGCGCAATCCGTGGTACAGGAAGCGCTCGGCGCCTTGCGTGTGGTGACGGTGTTCGGCCAGGAGCAGCGCGAGCAACAGCGTTATCTCGGCGCCGCACGCGCCAGCCTGCGCGCCCGGTTGCGGGTAGTGCAGTTGGAAGGTGCTTTGTCCATGGGGCTGGGGCTCGCCACCGCACTCGGTACCACGGCGATTCTCTATCTCGGCGTGCGTGATGTGCAGGCGGGAATCATCGCCACCGGTGATCTGCTGCTCATCATGGGGTACATCGGCCAGCTCTATGGTCCGCTGCAGACCATTGGCAACCACATCACCGGACAGCAGCGGGCCATTGCCAGCGCGGAACGCGCCTTCGGCATGCTCGACGAGAAACCCATGGTGGAGGAACGGCCCGATGCACGCGCGCTCGATCACGCGCGCGGTGAAATCGTGTTCGACGACGTGACATTCAGTTATCCGAATACCGATCGGCCTACGCTGCAGCAGGTGAACGTGCGCCTCCACGCAGGGGCCAAGGTAGGCGTGGTGGGCCGCTCCGGCGCAGGCAAGAGCACGTTGATCAACCTGCTGGTGCGTATGTTCGATCCGCAGCAGGGCCGGATCCTGCTGGATGGCCACGACATTCGCGAGCTGAAGCTTGCTGATCTACGGCGTCAGTTCAGCATGGTGTCACAGGAGGTGGTGCTGTTCTCCACCAGCGTGGCCGAGAATATCGCCTACGCCAAACCGGGCGCCAGCCGGGCGGAGATCATGGAGGCGGCGCGGCGGGCGGACGCACACGAGTTCATTTCACGCCTGCCGCAGGGCTACGACACCCCAGTGGGCGACCGCGGCATGCTGCTGTCTGGCGGTGAACGCCAGCGCCTGTCGCTGGCACGTGCCTTCCTCAAGGATGCCCCCATCCTGCTGCTGGATGAACCCACCAGCGCCCTCGACAACCAGACCGAGGCGGCCATCACCGACTGCCTCGAACGCCTGGTGGAAGGCCGCACGGTACTCATTATCGCCCACCACCAGACCGTGCTGCGCGAGGTGGACTACCTGTTCCGTGTGGATGGCGGTCGTGTACTGGAGGAAGAACGGCTTGCGGTCGCCGTGCCCGAACTGCTGAAGGTCACGGGCTGAAAAGCGAAAACACGGGGGGATTTCATGTGGTGCGCCGTGCGTGCGTACTGCACGGCCAGGCACGGCTTGGCTCGCATTCCGGGGCACTCTTTCCCACCGCGCCCGTTATTCGCGTGATTTCAGCGCCGGTCGAGGGCGGCCAGCAGGCCCTTCATGAGCATGACCGGCGTGGGTGGGCAGCCAGGAATTTTCACGTCCACGGGGATGACGTTCTCCACCGCACCGCAGCTCGCATAGGAGACGCCGAATTCACCACCGTTGCAGGCACATTCGCCCGCGGCGATCACCCACTTGGGTGACGGGGTGGCGCGCCAGGTCCGGCGCAGCGCGGTCTCCATGTGGCGGGAAACCGGGCCGGTCACCAGCAAGGCGTCCGCATGGCGCGGCGAGGCCACGAAGTGCACGCCGAAGCGCTCGATGTCATGGTAGGGATTGTTGAGGGCATGGACCTCCAGCTCGCAGCCGTTGCACGAACCCGCGTCCACCTGACGGATGGCGAGACTGCTGCCGAAGCGCTCCTCGATGCGACGGCGCAGTTCAGCACCGAGCCGCTCCAGTTCCGCATCCCCCGGCGCCGGTTCAGTGACCACCCCGGTGCCCATTGCCTGTTTCAGGATTCGCAGCATGCGGCCACCTTCAAACGAGAAGCTTTCAACGCAAAGGCGCAAAGACGCGAAGGGCGCAAAGCGGATTCAAATGTTGAATCCGACCCTCCGCTGAACGGTGCGCCCGGATCCCGCCGCCCCTGAGTTCGGAGAACCCAGGCTACGAGCGCATGAACATAAGACACCTTTGCGTCCTTCGCGTCTTTGCGTCTTTGCGTTGAGTTCTTCGTTCTCACAAGTCCTGCCCGGAATAGGAACCGTTGACGGACTTGTTGCACACGGGAAAGTCCGGGACGATGTTGCCGTGGATGAGTCGCTCCAGCGCCGGCCAGGTGAACCAGCTCGGGTCGCGCGGGAAAAAGCGCGCGATGCGTCCCGCGGCGTCGAAACGCACGTAGGTAAGCAACTCGCCGCGCCAGGCCTCGACCATGCCCAGACCCTCCGCACCCGGCCGCCCCGCGGGCAGGGCTGTGACGATGGGGCCCGCAGGCATCACGTCCAGCAACCGATCCATGAGATAGAGGCTGCCCCGGACCTCGTCCATGCGCACGCGCACGCGCGCAGCCACGTCACCTTCCCTGAGCACCGTCACCGGCACGTCCAACGCAGAGTAAGGGGCGTAGGGACTGTCACGGCGCAGGTCTAAATCCTGGCCGCTGGCCTTGCCCACATAGCCGGTGCAACCCAGGGCTTGCGCATCCTGGATGCTCAGGCGGCCGGTGGTGAGCAAACGATCCTCCAGGGAGGGATGGTCGTCGATGATGTCGAACAGCGGTGCAATCGCCTGGCGCAGGGCGGCATGGTCCTCGCGCAGCAAGGCGGCGTCCGCTGCGGCCAGGTCGCGGCTCACCCCCCCTGGAATCACCGTATCCATCATGAAGCGATGGCCGAACAGCGCATGGCTGCGGCGCTGCCATTGCTCCCGCAGGCGTGCACACTGAACGTGGGCGAAGGCGAAGCCGACGTCGTTGCAAATGGCCCCGATGTCACCCAGATGGTTGGCGACGCGCTCGCGCTCGGCGAGCAGGCCGCGCAGGGCCGCGGCGCGGGCGGGGATCACGCAACCGGTTGCCCGCTCCATGGCTTGGCAGGCAGCCCAGGTATGGGCCACGGTGCTGTCGCCGGACACGCGGCCCGCCAGGTGTGCCAGTCCGGCGGGGTCGCGGCCCACGGCGATCTTCTCGATCCCCTTGTGCACGTAGCCGAGCCGCTCCTCCAGCCGCAGCACCTCCTCGCCCACGGCCTGGAAGCGGAAATGACCCGGCTCGATGATGCCGGCATGCACGGGCCCCACCGGGATTTCGTAGACGCCGCTGCCGTGTACCCGTACGAAGGGATAGTCGGCATCGGCCGGCGTCCGGCAGGGGGAGTAGCCGGTTACGGGAAAGTCGATGCGCAAGGGAAAATTGCCCTCGTCCCAGGCCCGGTGGCGGGTCCAGCGGCGACCATCCGGGTGGTCCACGAAGGCAATGCCGCAGAGGTCCTGCAGGTGCCGTTCCAGGCGATCCGCATTGGCGAAATGGGGCGTGTGGGAGGCCAGCACCGGATGACGCAGCGGCACCTCGGTCTGCAGCACCAGATAGGTGCCTTGGTAGGCGAGGCAAGCCCGCACCACCACCTCCTCCTCGCTGGGATCGCCCCACACCGCCACATAGCGGCAACCGAACGCCGCTGCCACCCGTGCCGCCGTACCCCAGTCCTCCACATCGAGCAGCAGGCGGTGAGCCGGCGCCAGGGTCCGGGCGTCGCCCGAGCGCACCAGCACATGTTCGTCTTCCAGACGCGCCAGGTACTCGGAAAGCCAGTCGAATCCACTCATAGCAGATGGACCCCCGTGATCAGTTGCGTGGCCCGATCCAGCCAGCCCGCGAGGAAGGACGGGATCGCCAGGCCCAGCCACAATACCAGGCCCAGGTGGAGCAACACCGGCAGCATGTTGGCCGCCACCGGGAGCTGGCCCTCAGGCGCCGGGCCATAGACCATGGGGTGCAGGTGGCGGAACAGGCCGGCGAAGGCGATCACCAGGCCGCTCAGCAGGGCGACGGTCAACCAGGGCTGCACCTGCATGGTGGCGGTCAGCAGCAGGAACTCGCTGGTGAATACCCCGAATGGAGGAAAGCCGGCGATGGCCGCCACGCCCAGCAGCAGCGACCAGCCCACCGCGGGTTGGGTGCGAATGAGGCCACGGATCCGGTCGATGGTCTGGGTGCCTGCGATATGGGCGGCATGGCCGACGGTAATGAAGATCGCCGATTTAGTGAGGGAATGGACCAGCATGTGCAGCAGCGCCCCAAACGTGGCCAGCGGACCGCCCAGGCCGAAGGCAAAGGTCATCAGGCCCATGTGCTCGATGGACGAGTAACTGAACATGCGCTTGATGTCCCGCTGGCGGTGCAGGAACAGCCCGGCCACCAGGAAGGACAGCAGCCCGAAGCCCATCAGCAGCTGGCCGGCCATGTGCGGCGAGGCGGTGGTGGCAAGCGAGCCGTCCACCAGCATCTTCAGGCGCACCACCGCATACAGCGCCACGTTCAGCAACAGGCCCGAGAGCACGGCGGACATGGGCGTGGGGCCCTCGGAATGGGCGTCGGGCAGCCACTGGTGCATGGGCACCAGGCCCACCTTGGTGCCGTAGCCCACCAGCAGGAATACGAAAGCCAGTCCCATCACCGACGGCTCGAGTGCACTCGCCTGCTGGAACAGGATGCTCCAGGTGAGCCCTTCGGCCGGGTCGGCGATCACCTGTTGCGCCGCGAAGTAGGTCAGCACGGTGCCGAACAGGGCCAGGGCGATGCCTACGCCGCACAACACGAAATACTTCCAGGCCGCCTCAACCGCCTCCGGGGTGCGGTACAGGGACACCAGCAGCACCGTGGCCAGGGTCGCGCCCTCCACGGCCACCCACAGCACGCCGAGATTATCGGTGGTGAGCGCCAGCAGCATGGTGAACATGAAGGCCTGGTACATGGCATGGTAGATACGCATGCCCCGCTCGGTAGTCATGCCGGTCTCGCAGACGTGGCGCATGTAGGGCCGGGAGAATATGGACGTGGTCAGGCCCACGAAGGCGGTCAGTACCACCAGATAGACGTTGAAGGCATCGACGCGGAAACTGAAGCCGGCGATCTCGTCGGTCGCGGCAACCGCCCAGGCCAGCACCGCCGTGGCGGCGAAGGTGACCGAGGAGACCGCCACGTTGAGCCAGCCGGCGACACGCAGGGGGCGCACGACAGCCAAGGCAAATGCGCCGAATACCGGCGCCAGCAGGGTGATCAGCAATGCGGTCATTCAGCCTCCTCCACGGCCGCAGGCCGGGCGGTGACTGTGTGCGGCCGGCGTGGAGCAGCGCTGAATTCGAGATCCGCCTCCTCGTCCACCGTTTCCGTCAGCCGGTTCAGGCGGTCCACGTCCAGTGAATCGATACTCTGGCGGATCTGAAAGAAGAACACGCCGAACAGCACCATGGCGACCAGCACGTCGAAAGCGACCCCGAGTTCCACCACCAGCGGCATACCGGCCGTGGCGGAAACCGCAGCCAGGAACAGGCCGTTTTCCATGGACATGAAACCCAACACCTGGGCCACCGCCTGCTGGCGCACCACCATCATCCACAGGCCGATCAGCACCACGGCCAGGCTGATGGCCACGATGTTGCGGGTGAACGCCAGTTCCTGCTGCACCATGGGCAGCACCAGCCAGTAGCTGAAGATCACCAGGATCACGGCGACCATGTTCACGATGGCCGGCCAACGCAGTGACTCCACGTGGCGTTCCAGTTCCAGGCGGCGGATCAGGCGGTGCAGCATCCAGGGGATCAGCGCCGCCTTGAGCACCAGGGTGAGCAGCGCCGAGAAGTAGAGGTGGCCGGAACTGCCGGCCACGGCCACCACGCCGGTGACCGCCGCCACCAGCCCGCCCTGCCAGGCGAAGGCGTGGATGGCCGATACCAGCCGTGCCTGGGACAGGAGAACGAACGAGGTGAACAACACCAGGGCCGCCAGCACGAGCAGAAACTGCTGCAGCAGCGGCAGGGAGACGAGGCTCATGCCCCCACCTCCAGGATCACGTGGCTGAGCAACCCGAGCAGGGCCAGCAGCAACGCCAGGTTCAGGAACGCCGGGGCGCGGAACAAGCGCATCTTCGCCAGCACCGTCTCACCGATGGCGAGCGCAGCGCCCAGCAGCAACAGCTTGGCGGCGACCGCGGCGATGCCCATGCCCAGCGCACCGGCGGCAAAGCTCTGGGCAATGCCCCACGGGAAGAATACGTTGGCGATGAGCGTGCCGTAGAGCAGCAGCTTGATCTGCGCCGCCCACTCCATCAGGGCCAGGTGCCGGCCGGAATATTCCAGCAGCATGGCCTCGTGGATCATGGTGAGTTCCAGATGCGTGGCCGGGTTGTCCACCGGGATGCGGCCGGTCTCGGCCAGCGCCACCAGCACCAACCCGCCGAGGGCGAACATGAACGACGGCCGCAGCGCGAACTCGTTGCTCAACTGGAAATCGATCACGCCCGCGAGATTGGTGCTGTGGGCCGTCATGGCCAGGGTAAACACCGCCATGAGCATTGCCGGCTCGGCCAGGGCCGAAACCAGCATTTCGCGGGAGGCACCCATGCCACCGAAGGCGGTACCCACGTCCATGCCGGCCAGGGCCAGGAAAAACCGCGCCAGCGCCAGCAGTCCCACCAGCACGATGATATCGGCCAAGGCGGCAGTGGGCAGGTTCACGGCCAGCAGCGGCACGGTGGCGGCGGCCAGCCAGGTGGCGGCAAACACGATGTACGGGGCAGCACGGAACAGCGGTGAAGCCGTGTGTGCCACCCGCACTTCCTTGGCCAGCAGCTTGCGCAGGTCACGGTACGGCTGCAGAACCGATGGTCCGCGCCGGTTCTGCAGCCGTGCCTTCACCTTGCGGATCCAGCCCACCAGCAACGGCGCCGCGGCGGCGTACAGCATTGCCTGGAGGACAGCCGCGACGGGGGCGGCTGCGTTCAGGAGATGATCCATAGCAGCACCAATAAAGTGAGCAAGGTCCAGCCGAGATAAAGCCTCACGTTGCCGGACTGCAGGCGCACCACGCGACGCGAAGCGGCCTCCACCCAGCGCGCCACCGGCAGATAGAAGATGCCCCAGGTACGATCGCCGATGGTGAGCTGATAGCGCTGGCCGCCGTCGTTGCGCGGCACCACCGCCTCATCCACCAGGAACAGGTGGGCAAATACACGCCGGATGGGCTGGGCAAAGGCGGTGGCGGTGTATTGCATGCGATTGCCCGGCGGTGCGAAACCACAGTCCCAGGCATCGCAGCGGCGCACCCGGCGCACCGGTCCACGGTGCAGCACCCAGACCACAGCGGCCACGATCAGCGCCAGTAACACGGCTACCAACGGTGCGCTGTAGCTGGCGCTGTTGGAGGCGGCGAGGTTCACGCTGAGCCAGTTATGGGATACGGCCTGAGGCAGGCCGCTGTGCAGCAGTTGCTCGGGAATGGCATTGAGTGCGCCGATCACCCCGGTGGGTATCACACCCATGAGCAGGCACAACGCGGCCAGCACTGCTTGCCCGGCCCGCATGCCAAAAGGCACCGCCCGGGCGTGACGGACGTGCCGGCTGCGGGCCTGGCCGAGAAAGGCGACCCCATAGACCTTCACGAACGTGGCCGCCACCAGGGCGCCGGTGAGTGCCAGCACTGCCGAGGCGATGGGGACCAGGCTGCGCAGCACACCGCTGTCGAACTGCCAGGCCCGGAGTGCCGACTGGAAGGTCAGCCACTCGGAGACGAAGCCATTGAAGGGCGGCAGCGCCGCGATGGAGATGCACCCCACGAGGAACAGGAAACCGGTCCAGGGCATGCGCCGCAGCAATCCCCCCATCTGTTCCAGGTCACGCTCGTGACTGCTGTGCAGGATGGCGCCGGCGCCGAGGAACAGCAGCCCCTTGAAAAGGGCATGGTTGAGGGCGTGGTAAAGGGCGGCGATGAAGGCCAGCACCCCGGGCAGGCTGTGGCCTGTGCTCAGGAACAGCAGGGCGAGTCCCAGGCCGATGAAGATGATGCCGAGGTTCTCCACCGAGGAATACGCCAACAGGCGTTTCAGGTCGCGTTGCATCAGGGCGGCGAGCACGCCGAACAGGGCCGAGATGCAGCCGATGGCCAGCACCGCCACGCCCCATTGCCACTGGAGCTCGCCCACCAGGTCGAACACGAAACGGATGAAACCGTACACCGCCACCTTGAGCATCACCCCGGACATCAGGGCCGAGATGTGGGACGGTGCCACGGGATGGGCCTCGGGCAGCCAGGCGTGCAGCGGCACCAGGCCTGCCTTCATACCAAAGCCGAGGAAGGCCAATGCGAAGGCTACGCTGGCCCACGCCGGTGAAAGGGTTGCCGCACGCATGGCGTCGAAGGCGAAGCCGTCACCGAATGAGGCCAGCACCCCGTAACCCAGCAGAATGGCAAGCCCGCCGACATGGGCCATGAGCAGATAGAGGAAGGCCGCGCGGCGGTTGGCGGCGTTGTCGTGCTGGAAGGCGACCAGGAAATAGGAGGAGAGCGACATCACCTCCCACGCCACCATGAACAGAAAGGCGTCGGCGGCGAGCACCACGGTCATCATGCCGGCGAGGAACAGTCCGGAAAACCCGCCAAGGGCCACCAGTGAGTCACGGCCCTTTTCGAAACCACGCACATAGGCGGGGCCGTAGATGCCGACGGCGAAACTCACCACGCCGATGATGGCGAGGAAAAACCCGGAAAGTGCATCCAGTTGTACCCGCCAGGGCAGCCATGGCAGGCCGAGTGGCAAGGTAGCGGTGATGGCGTCACCGTTCAGGAGTGCCGAAAGTCCACCGGCCAGGGCGGCCATACCGGCCAGGCAGAACAGGGGCATGGCCAGCAGACGTATCACGGTGGGGGTCCGCGCCGCGAACAGGGATGCCGCGGACGAGGCCAGCGCCAATACCACCGCTAACAAGACCAGCGACAGCGCAGCACTCATGATCATACGTTTTCCGGTGTCTTGAACCGCACCCCCCGTCCCCCTGAGGCACTTGCCACTCCGTCGCCGAGCAGCTCCACGCCGCGCCGTTCGATGGCCTCGATGACCTTCACCAGCGACTCCACGTTGCCGCGTACCTGACCCGAGCTGGCCTCCATGCGCTGAATGGTGGGCAGCGACAGGCCGGCCGCCTCCGCGAGGCTGCGCTGATCCATGCCCAACAGGGCACGGGCGGCCCGTATCTGTGCGGCAGTTATCATGCTCACACCCTGGATTGTTAGGTCTGGGCGCCTACTTTAAATGCGTCAAACCTTAACAAGCAAGTGTGAGACATCAGCTGCATGCTCCCATGCATGCTCCATTCGCTACGGTATAACGGGTTTTCCCGGACCGACATTTGCCCCCGGCAGGGTCATGGATGCGGCTTCACTAACGGCCTGCCGTTGGAAAGCATGGGGCCTACCTGGTGGGCCCCTGCCTGTGGTTTGCCGGACGCGCGGTTACAGGCACCGACTGGTAGGCGGGTGCGGGTTCGTCAACCGCTGTGCTTGGAAGGGCATCCATCCCACCCGTGAGCTCCTACGGGACATTAGTGGTCTACGCTTACCGACGTGTTTGACTGACGCAACCGGAGGGCAGCACAAGATGGCCATGGCACGTTCAATCCGCCCACCGACCGCTGTGGAAGAGCCTATCCTCGGGGAAATCGCCTACTGCAAAGCCCGGCTTGCGGACATCCGCAAGGCGCCGGAGAGTTCCCGCCATCGTGAGGCGCTGGGTCAGGTCATCGAACGCCTGCGCCGTAACGAGCTGTTGCTCGCGCATTTGCGCGGCCAATATTGAGCCTCATCCCCGGGCGTTGCAAGGGAGCCTGTCCCGACCACTGAACGGTGCGGATCCAAATCACGGCCACCCTCGCGGGTGGCCGTTTTTTTCAGGCCACAAGCCCCGGCCGTGACTGTTCAGGCTTCGAACAGGTTGTGGCGTATGGCAATGCGGGTCATCTCGGCCTTGCTGCTCACGCCGAGCTTGTTTTTGATGTGGTGGTAATGGGTGTTGATGGTATTGGGTGACAGGTGCAGAGCCTTGGAAACATCAGAGGTGCTGCGCCCTTCGGCCAGCATCAGGAATACGGTGAATTCCCGCTCGGTGAGATTCATGAACGGCTTGCTGCCGCCCGTCACCTGCTGCAGGGCAATCTCCTGCGCAATCTCCGCATCGATGTATTTCTTGCCCTGGGAAATCTGCAGGATGGCGCGATGGAAATTCTCGCTCGCGCAACGTTTGCTGATGTAGCCGAACACGCCGTCGCGCAAGGCCCTGTCGGCCAGGATGGCGTTCTCATGGAAGCTGAGCACCAGGATCTTCGCCTTGGGCTCCCGCGCCATGATCTTGTGGATGGTTTCCATGCCGCCGATACCGGGGATACCCATGTCGAGCAGCAGCACATCGGGCTTTTGCCTGGTGAACTGATCGACCGCCTGCTCGCCGGTTTCGGCCTCTCCAACAATCTGTACGTCTCCCCACTCCTTCGCGAGCGTCCTGAAACCTATGCGCAACACTGGATGTGCATCTGCCAGGACGATCCGGACTGGTAGGCTCACGATGGTCGCTCCTTCGGTTGCGGATCCGGCGGGCTTCCCGTCATCACGCACCGCTCTCGCGTCCACCGAGTGCGATCACGCGTTCGGATCATGTTCGGGCCCTTGTTCCGATGGGCATCCACAGTATCCCTATGTTCGGTGAAGCCGCCTGAATCATCCGTAAACGTGCGGCAAATCCATTGCCGAATAATCGCCATCGGGACCAACTATAGCCGAGTACGCGAGAGGGCCAGGAAGGAATCCGCAGAAAATCGCTCAAGAAAAACGTGAATTTCTGCTGGCGTAATCTCCGGATGTCGCTCGGTGGAAAAGTCATTCTCCGATTCCGGACGTGTGGCATAAGCCCTTGCACTGCCACCCGTCCCTCCACTACTGTATATTCATCCATGTCAGAGCCATTGCATGCCATGTCCCAGCTCACCGCGCGACAGCAGGAAATCCTGGACCTCATCCGTGAACACCTGGAGGAAACCGGCTACCCGCCCACCCGGGCCGAGATCGCCGATGCCCTGGGGTTTGCCTCACCCAACGCCGCCGAAGGGCACTTGCGGGCGCTGGCGCGCAAGGGCGCCATCGAATTGATCCCCGGCTCCTCCCGCGGCATCCGCCTGCCGCAGCTGGGCATCCCGGTGGTGGGCCGCGTGGCCGCGGGCCGGCCTATCCTCGCGGAACAGCACATCGATCAACGCCTGCCCCTGGACCCGGGCCTGTTCCAGCCGCGGGCAGACTACCTGCTCAAGGTGCGCGGCATGAGCATGCGCGATGCCGGTATCCTGGACGGCGACCTGCTCGCCGTGCACCGCCAGCAGGAAGCGCGCAGCGGCCAGATCGTGGTGGCGCGCCTCGATAACGAGGTGACCGTGAAGCGCTTTCGCCGCCAGGGTCGGCGCACCGTGCTGCTGTTGCCTGAAAATCCCGAATTCCAGCCCATCGAAGTGGACCTCGCCACCACCCCGCTGGTCATCGAAGGCCTGGGGGTAGGCATCCTGCGCAATGGCAAACCCCTGTGAGCCGCCATGAACACCGCCCGGTCCCTGCACCGTTCCGCCAAGACGGGCGCCGCACTGGCCTCCGGCGATCTGGACACGCTGCTGCAGCGTGCCGATATATGGCGCGGCAACCGCTCGCCACAACATACCGGCCACGTCGCCACGGGCCACGTCGCACTGGATGAATGCCTGCCGGGGGGTGGCTGGCCGGTGGGCG
The DNA here is from genome assembly GCA_041677345.1 of Thiohalomonadaceae bacterium. Taxonomy (GTDB): domain Bacteria; phylum Pseudomonadota; class Gammaproteobacteria; order Thiohalomonadales; family Thiohalomonadaceae; genus JALOAT01. Next base: position 670 of record JBAYQE010000030.1, on the reverse strand, counting down.
CCCTCACCGAACTCTTTCCCATGCAGCCCGGCATCGGCGAGTTGAGTCTGCTCATGCCTGCACTCGCCACCCTTAGTCAGAAGGAGCACTGGATCGCCTGCATCGGCGCGCCTTACCTGCCCTACCCGCCGGCCCTCGCCGCGGCCGGCCTGTGCCTGGCCCATCTACTGGTCGTGGAGGCCTCCGCGCGCGAGTGCCTGTGGGCGACCGAGCAGGCCCTGCGCTCGGGCGCCTGCGCCGCCGTGCTGGCCTGGCCCGAGGCCGCGGACGATCGCGCCCTGCGCCGCCTGCAACTGGCCGCCGAGGAAGGCGACACCCTCGGCTTCCTGTTCCGTCCCACGCACGCCGCCCGCCACGCCTCCCCCGCCGCCCTGCGCCTCGCCCTCGCCCCGGGCGACGACGCACTCGTGGTGCAGGTACTCAAATGCCGCGGCGGCTGGTCGCGCAGTGCCATCCACCTGGCCCGCACAAAAGATTTCAACCACGGGGGACACGGGGAACACGGGGATATTCATGGGCAAAATGCCGTGAGCGGAGTGGAACACGGTAGCACCCGTGGCGCAGAGCTGGCTGTATTGCGAGCACACGCTTCCGCTCACGCCCCCCACTCGTCGCCCGCCCAGGAGGCTGAGAAATAGACAAGCCCCCTTTCTCCCCCGTGCTCCCCGTG
>JBAYQE010000029.1:0-27993 GCA_041677345.1 Thiohalomonadaceae bacterium | reverse complement strand
TCGAGCAGCACCTGTTGCACGAAGGCGTCCGCGCTCAGCGCGGCAAAACGCGCATCGAAACGCACGCACACCACGCGGTCGGCACCCAGATCATCAAACCGCTCCAGCTTCTCGCGCAGGCGCGTGAGCCGCGCCGGGGCGCGCTCGGGGGCGAAGTACTCGAACGGCTGTGGCTCAAAGATGAGCACCGTGGCCGGCACACCCAGATCACGGGCCCGCGCCTTCAGTTGCGCCAGCATGGCGCGGTGGCCCTGGTGGACGCCGTCGAAATTGCCAATGGTTAGTGCGCAGCCCCGGTGGTGTGCCTTGAGGTTGTGCAGCCCGCGGATGAATTCCATTGAAGAGTCGTTGCGGCAAAGTGCTTGATTATAAGCCACCACCCGACCTTGTCACGGCCTGTGGCCACGCAGTTCCGCCAGGCGCGTGCCCAGTGCCAGCAAAACCACACCGTACACCGCCGCACCCGTGGCAATCAGCACTGCCAGCCGCAGCACGCGCTCGGCGCCACCCATGGCCAGCCATTGCTCGAGACTCCCCGCGGACAACCACAGCACGACACCCATGGCACCGTTGGCGAGCACCAGACGCAGCGTGAAGCGGCCCCATCCGGGCGCGGGGCGCCACACCCGCTCGGCACGCAGGCGGCGGAACAGCAGGCCCGCATTGAGGAAGGCGGCCAGCGACGTGGCCAGCGCCAACCCCGCATGCAGCCCGGACACACCCACCATGGCCAGCGGCACGATGATGAGCAGGTTGACGGCCATATTGAAGACCATGGAATACACGCCAAAGCGCACCGGCGTACGCGTGTCCTGGCGTGCATAGAAGCCCGGCGCCAACACCTTCACCAGCATGAAGGCAACCAGCCCCAGGCTGAAGGTGACCAGGCTCAGGGTGGCCATGCGCGCGTCCTGGTCCGTGAAGGCGCCGTAGTGGAACAGGCTGGTGAGCATGGGGCCGGCCAGCAGCATCAGGCCCACCGTGGCAGGCACACCGATGAGCAGGACCCAGCGCACCGCCCAGTCCAGGGTGCGGGCAAAATCCTCGGGCACGGCCTCGGCATGCTGGCGCGACAGATTGGGGAGGATCACGGTGCCGAGGGCCACCCCGAACACGCCCAGTGGGAATTCCACCAGGCGATCGGAGTAGTACAGCCAGGACACGCTGCCGGTTACCAGGAAGGAGGCGATGATGGTGTCGAGCAGCAGGTTCACCTGCGCCACGGAGGAGCCGAAGATGGCCGGCAGCATGAGTTTGAGGATGCGCCGCACGCCGGGGTCCTGCCAGCCCCAGCGCGGGCGTGCCAGCAGCCCGAGGCGGGCGATGGCCGGCAGTTGGAAGGCCAATTGCAGCACGCCTGCGATGAACACGCCCCAGGCCAGGGCCTGCACCGGCTGCTCGAAATATGGCGCCGCAAACAGGGCAGCAGCGATCAGGCTGATATTCAGCCATACCGGCGTCACCGCCGGCACGGCGAAGCGGCTGTAGGTGTTCAGTACCCCGCCCGCCAGGGCGGCCAGGGAGATGAACAACAGATAGGGAAAGGTGACCCGCAGCAGTTCAGTGGTGAGCGCAAACTTCTCGGCTTCGTCGATGAATCCCGGGGCGAACAGCATCACCAGCCAGGGTGCGCCCAGCATGCCCGCCACGCTCAGCAGGGTGAGGAAACCACCCAGGGTGCCCGCCGCATCGGCGATGAGCGTGCGCACCTCGTCGCCGGAGCGCCTGGCCTTGTACTCCGAAAGCACCGGCACGAAGGCCTGGGAGAATGCCCCCTCGGCGAACAGCCGGCGCATGAAATTGGGGATCTTGAAGGCAACGAAGAAGGCATCGGTGCCAAGCCCGGCGCCAAACACGCGCGCGATGACCACGTCCCGGATGAATCCCAGCACCCGGGAGATCATGGTCAGCCCGCCGACCGTGGCGGTGGAACGAAGGAGGCCCATAGGCTTGCCGCGCAGGGAAAGCGCACGATGATACGAAATTGGGGGAGAAAAAGCCTAAACCACGGGGGACACGGGGAGGGAAGATCTTCCTTGTGGTACAGGTAGCCAGCCGATGCCGCACAACCCAGACAGCCCACGTGAGGAATACATTACGTGGAATTCCCCGTGTCCCCGAGGTCAACGCTTCTTTCTCGAAGGCCTCGGTCGGTGCAAAAGAAAAAGGCCGGTGAAACCGGCCTTTTTCTTTGAACCTTGAAGCAGCGTGCCTTACATGGCGCGGATGCGCGCGTTCAGGCGGCTCTTGTGACGAGCGGCGGCATTCTTGTGGATCATGCCCTTGCCCGTCATCTTGTCGAGGACGGGAACGGCGGCCTTGTAGGCAGCCTCGGCCTGGGCCTTGTCGCCGCCGGTGATGGCCTTCACCACCTTCTTCACGGAGGTGCGGAGCATGGACAGCTTGCTCGCGTTCTGCTGACGGCGCTTCTCGGCCTGGCGGGCGCGCTTCGCGGCTTGCGCAGTATTAGCCAAGGTGAGTCTCCCTAAAAAAATTCGGTAGCACGGAAAGGCCGCATAGTGTGCGCATTCGCCCCCCCGATGTCAACGGGCCTGTTTCCAGAAAGTCCGCGGACCTCCTCAAAGAATCACCAGGTCGTCGCGGTGGATGAGTTCGGGTTCGCCTTCGAAACCGAGGATTTCCAGGATGCGGCTGCTGGGCTGGCCCATGATGCGGCAGACGTCGGCGGCGCCGTAGTTGACCAGGCCACGGGCGACTTCTTTCCCGGCCTCATCGACGCAGGCCACCATTTCGCCACGCAGGAACTGACCTTCGACAGCCTTCACGCCCACCGGCAGCAGGCTGCGTCCCTGCTCGCGCAGCACGCGCACGGCGCCGGCGTCGATCACCAGCCGGCCTTTCATCTGGAGATGCCCGGCAATCCACTGCTTGCGCGCGGCTTCACTCTCCCGGTCGGGCAACAGCAGGGTACCGATGGGCGCACCTGCGGCGATGCTGTCCAGCACGCCCGCGCTGCGGCCCGGGGCGATGATGGTCGCGGCGCCGGAACGGGCCGCCAGACGCGCGGCGCGCAGCTTGGTGATCATGCCGCCGCGCCCCAGGGTGCCGGCACCGCCGACCATGGCGTCCAGGCGCGCGTCGTTGGCGCGGGCCTCGGGAACGAGTTGCGCGTCGGCGTGGTGGCGTGGGTCCTTGTCGAACAGGCCGGCCTGATCGGTGAGGATCACCAGCAGGTCGGCCTGCACCAGATTGGCCACCAGGGCCCCCAGGGTGTCGTTGTCGCCGAAACGGATCTCCTCGGTGACCACGGTGTCGTTTTCGTTGATCACCGGAATGACGCCCAGCCCCACCAGGGTGCGCAGGGTGCTGCGGGCGTTCAAATAGCGACCGCGATTGGAGAGGTCGTCATGGGTGAGCAACACCTGGGCGGTGTGCCTGCCATGGGACTGGAAGCTGCTCTCCCAGGTCTGCACCAGGCCCATCTGACCGACGGCGGCAGCGGCCTGCAGTTCGTTGAGTGCGTTGGGACGCTTTTTCCAGCCCAGACGCGTCATACCTTCGGCCACGGCACCGGAAGAGACCAGCACCAGTTCCACGCCGCGCCCGCACAGCCGCGCCATCTGTGCCACCCAGTCGGCAATGCTTTCCCGATTGAGGCCACGCCCCTCGTTGGTAAGGAGCGCACTACCGATTTTCACTACCCAGCGCTGGCTCTGCCCGAGCTGTTCACGACTGCTCATAGCGGTTGGTCAGGGGTTTCCTGCGGTTGTTCCGATTCCGTCTGCTCGCGCCGGATCTCCTCCAGCCTTTCCATGACGCGCTGTACAAGCAAGGTCGTGCCCTCGTGCGTGGCCGCACTGATGCGGTACACGGGGCCTTCCCAGGCGAGGCGGGCAACGATGTCGTTGCAGATGTCGTCGCGCATTTCCTCCGGCACCAGGTCGATCTTGTTGATCACCAGCCAGCGCTCACGCGCGGCCAGTTCGGGGCTGAACTTTTCCAGCTCCCCCTCGATGACGCGCACCGCCGCGACCGGGTCGGAGCCGTCGGGTGGCTCGATGTCGACCAGATGCAGCAACAGGCGCGTGCGCGAGACGTGCTTGAGGAACTGGATGCCGAGCCCCGCACCTTCGGCAGCGCCCTCGATCACCCCGGGGATGTCGGCGATGACGAAGCTGCGGTGCGATTCGATGCTCACCACGCCCAGATTGGGGTAAAGGGTGGTGAAGGGATAATCGGCGATTTTGGGCCGCGCGGCGGATACCGCATGTATGAACGTGGACTTGCCTGCGTTGGGCAGACCCAGCAGACCCACATCGGCGAGCACCTTGAGTTCGAGGTGCAGTTGGCGTTTCTCGCCCGGGGTACCGGGCTTGAACTGACGCGGAACACGATTGACGCTGCTCTTGAAGCGCGTATTACCGAGTCCATGAAACCCGCCGCGCGCCACCAGCAATTCCTGTCCGGCCTTCACCAGATCACCGAGACGCTCGCCGGTGTCCTCGTCATACACCTCCGTGCCCACCGGCACGGTGATGCGCAGGTCGGCGCCCGACCGGCCGGTACGGTTGGCACCGGCGCCGTTCTGGCCGTGTTCGGCGCGGAAGGCGCTGGCATAGCGCAGGTCGACCAGGGTGTTGAGTTCCGGATCGGCAACGAGAAAGACGCTGCCGCCATCGCCGCCATCACCGCCGTCCGGGCCACCGAACGGGATGAACTTCTCGCGGCGGAAACTGACGCAGCCGTTGCCGCCGTTACCGGCTTCGACACGGATATGGGCTTCGTCGACGAACTTCATGAGGGTAGTGTACCGGCCTTCGGCCCTGTCGGGACAACGCTAATCCTGCGATGAAAAACACGCCGCCCGACGGTTTACGGGCAAGAAAAAGCCCCGCCGAGCGGGGCTTTTTGCAACGGCGATGCCGTGGCGGTATTACTCGGCCACCACAGACACGTAACGACGCTGCTGGGGACCCTTGATTTCAAACACCACACGGCCGCTGACCTTTGCGAACAGGGTGTCATCGCTGCCGATACCCACGCCGGTACCCGGATGGAATGCGGTGCCGCGCTGACGGACCAGGATGTTGCCGGCCAGGACCTGCTCGCCGCCAAAGCGCTTCACGCCCAGGCGCTTGGCAATGGAATCGCGGCCATTACGGGTGCTACCACCCGCCTTTTTGTGTGCCATGGCTGTCTACCTCGAAATTAGCCGGCCTTGATGCCGGTGATCTTCAGTTCCGTGTAATCCTGGCGATGGCCAGCGCGCTTCATGTAGTGCTTGCGGCGGCGGAACTTGAGGATGTGCACCTTCTCGCCGCGGCCATGAGCGGTCACGGTGGCGGTCACTTTGCCGCCCGCCACGAAGGGAGCGCCGATCTTGATGTCGTCGCCGTCGGCAATCATCAGGACTTCGCTCAGCTCGATATCGGCGCCGACGTCCGCGGAGAGCTTCTCCACGCGCAACGTCTCACCTTCGGAAATCCGGTACTGCTTGCCGCCAGTCTTGATTACTGCGTACATGGCGCCTTACTCCAAGGGGTCAAGGGTCGAAAGACCGGCAATTCTAACGAGCTGCTTCCCAGAGGTCAAACAGACTTCATCAGTTTCTTGTGGCTGACCCGCCGCAGCTGCCGGCGGCGCACCTTACCATACCCGGCCTGCGATTGCCGGTTTTCTTGACACCTGCGTCCCGGCTCCCTAGCATGCTTGGCCTTTCTCCTTCAGACCCACCATGGACATTCAGGCCGTTTACAAGCTCGTGGACGCCGATCGGCAGGCAGTCGATCGCCTGATTCAGGAGCGACTCCATTCCGACGTGGTGCTGGTCAACCAGATCGGCCATTACATCGTCAACAGCGGCGGCAAGCGCCTGCGCCCGGTATTGGTGCTGTTGTCTGCCGGTGCCTTCGGCTACTCCGGTACTGCACACCTGGAACTGGCCGCCGTGGTGGAATTCATCCATACGGCCACCCTGCTCCACGACGACGTGGTGGACAGCTCGGACAAGCGCCGCGGCCGCGACACCGCCAATGCGGTGTGGGGTAACCAGGCCAGTGTTCTGGTGGGTGACTTTCTCTACTCGCGTTCCTTCCAGATGATGGTGTCGGTCGGCAACATGCGGGTGATGGAGATCCTCTCCGACGCCACCGCCACCATCGCCGAAGGCGAGGTGAAGCAACTGCTCAACGTGCACAACGCCGACGTCAGCGAGGCGGCCTACCTGGACGTCATTCACTGCAAGACCGCCAAGCTGTTCGAAGCCGCCGCACAGATTGGTGCAGTACTCGCGCGCCGCTCGCCCGACGAGGAACAAGCCATGGCCCGTTATGGCATGCACCTGGGCGCCGCCTATCAGCTGGTAGATGACGTACTCGATTACAGTGCCTCCAGCGAGGAACTGGGCAAGAACATCGGTGACGATCTCGCCGAGGGCAAGCCGACCCTGCCACTCATCTATGTCTTGCAACACGGCGATGACGAGCAAAAGAAGCTGGTCCGCCATGCCATCGAGGAAGGCGGCAAGGATCAGATTGCGGCGATTACGGAGGCCATTGAAACCACCGGCGCCATCGCTTACACTTCGCGCTCTGCGCAAGGCGAGGCGGAAAAAGCCGTCGCCGCACTCGAAATCATTCCCGACTCGCCGCATAAAGAGGCGTTGATTTCGCTGGCACGATTCTCCGTGGCGCGCACGTTTTAGTTCCAAATCGGGGTGTAGCTCAGCCTGGTAGAGCGCTACCTTCGGGAGGTAGAAGTCGCAGGTTCAATTCCTGTCACCCCGACCATTCCCGCGAAAAAACGGCCTGCACAGGCCGTTTTTTTTTGCCCATCCATAGGTTGGCTTTTACTGACCCCTGAACTATGGATTAGGTAAAGCGGCATTCGCCTGAGGGCTACCGCCATGCGCCTCCTGGTCACGCTCCTGTTCGTGCTTCTCCCCTACGGCAGTATCGCGGACGAACATGAGGCGCGCTATGCCGACAACCCCAACATGGCGGACCAGGCGGTGTTCGTTTCCGGCAGCGGCCTCACCCGGCTCGAATACGGCGGCCTCGAGCCTAGCTGGCATCAACTCGAAGGCATGTTCCCGTTGGAACCCGTGGTGAGCGGTGATCTGGTCATGGTGGGTAGTCCCGTGGGCGTGTTCGCAGTCGATGCGCGCAACGGAGAAATCCGCTGGCACCTGCCCTCATCGCATACCCTCTACAGCCCCACGGTCATTGGCGACACCGCCTTTGTGGGCGGTGAAGACGGCACACTGAGCGCCGTGGACCTGACCAACGGCGATGTCCGCTGGCGACGTAAACTCGCCGGCTGGGTGTTCTCCCCTGCAGTGGTCGGCAATCAATTGGTCACCGGTGGTGGTGCGGGCATGTTGTGGGGTGTTTCTTCGCAGGACGGCAAGCCCCAGTGGCAACTCGAGGCGGGCGCGGAGCTGGTATTCCGACCCATCGCCGGCGGTGAGGGTCCCGTGTATATCAGCACCCTGCAAGGCAAGGTACTCGCCGTCTCCCCGGACAACGGTCGCATCCGTTGGCAGACCACACTCACGACCCCGGGCACTACGACCGTCTATGAGGACCGCCTGGTACTTGGTCAGTTCAGCGGTTTGGTGACTGCATACAACCGTTTCACCGGCGAGAAGATCTGGGAGCACCAGCTCAACGGGCCGACCACCATCCCGGTGCGTATCCTGGACGGCAAAGTCGTGGCCATCACCGAGGACGGCAATAGCGTGCTGCTCAATCCTGAGGATGGCAAGGTGATCGAGGAAATCGAGCACTACGAGGAACCGGCGTCGGATCAGAACGAGCCGGAGTTCCTCGCGGCATTCCCGGCACACTGATCAACGCGCGACCGTTTCGTCCAAAACTTTTAGTTTCGTATCGGTCTTTCCTGTCTGGTGAGCTGGCCAGATCCAGTGCATGAACATGCTGTATCGCCGCACGATCAAGATCCTGAGTACCTGCCATGCGTTCTGCCTGGACCGGGTGGTCGGTTTTGTTGCGAGTTTCTGGAAATGCATGGCGTGGGGAACTTCTTCGATCCCCGTCTGGACGACGCGGCCAAGTACCCGGTTGCAGCCGCGGCCAACCTGGGCCATCTGACAGTCCCGCCCGAAGAGGATCGGATCACGGAGAAGCTGCCGGCGCTGCACTTTTATCAACTCGCCCTCAAGGCGCCGACACCGCGGCCCGGTGTGGATTTCGACCAGGCCGCCTCGTTGCACGGCGCCGCGTCAACGCATCGCCGGGGTGCGGCCATGGCTGTGTCCGGCCGAAGGCGAGCGGCAAACCCGCCGCACCTTGGCCGTACCGGATTGGCTAGAACGGAATATCGTCGTCGAAATCGTCGAAGCTGCGTGACGGGGCGGGCGCGTTGCCCTGACCCTTGCCCTGCGAAGGGGCTGCTGCCGGTGCGGAACGCGACTCGTCGAAATTCGTGCTGCTGCCGCCACCGCTGCCGCGGCCGCCCAGCATCTGCATCTCGCTCGCGATAATTTCCGTGGTGTAGCGATCCTGACCGTTCTTGTCCTGCCACTTGCGGGTGCGCAGGGAGCCTTCCACGTACACCTGCGAGCCCTTGCGCAGGTATTCGCCGACGATTTCCGCCAGCTTGTTGTAGAACACCACGCTGTGCCACTCGGTACGTTCCTGCGCCTGCCCGGTCTGCTTGTCCTTCCACTGCTCGCTGGTAGCGATGGTCACGTTGGCCACTGCGGCGCCGCTCGGCATGTAGCGCACCTCGGGATCCTTTCCGAGATTGCCCACCAGAATAACCTTGTTTATACCTCTCGCCATCTCACACTCTCCGCCAACTCGTAGTTTTCCCTCCGCGGTCAGCTACCGCGTGAGAACCTCCCCAAGGCCACTGCATCCAATGCCTCATTGTCCACCTTGAGGTAAGCCGTACCATCTTCCACATTTACCGCCACTTCCGCCACCCCGGGCACGGCCGCCAGTTCCAGTTGCAGGCGCCCCACCCCGCCGGGGTCCAATTCGCGAAGGCGCAGCACACGCATGGAGAGGTACCGGGGCCGGCGCATGGTCACCGCCAGGCCCAGCCACACCAGCAAGACCATGGCGCAGGCGAGGAAGAGGCCTTCGAAGCCGTGGTCGCCGAAGATTCGTCCACCGGCCCAGCCCCCAACGAAGGCCCCCAGGAATTGGGCGCTGGAATACACCCCCATGGCCGTCCCCTTGGCATCCACGGGCGCCAGCTTGGAAACGAGGGAGGGCAGGCTGGCCTCCAGCAGGTTGAACGCCACGAAGAACAGACCCATGACCAGCGCCGTACCCAGGACGGAGTCGTGGAACGTCACCAGTGCCAGTTCTGACAGCATGAGTACGGCGACCGCCCCCACCAGTACCTGCTTCATGGCACGCCTGCGTTCGGCCACGATGATGAACGGCACCGCCAGGGCGATGGCCACCACCATTACCGGCAGGTAAACCAGCCAGTGATCGGCCGGCGCCAGTCCTGCATCGCGCAAGGCCAGCGGCAGTGCAACGAATCCCGCCGTGAGGATCATGTGCAGCACGAAGATACCAAAATCGGTGCGCAGCAGTTCCGGGTCAGTCAGCACGCGCCGCACCTGGGTCAGCGCGGGTGCCAGGTCGCGGTGGCTGCGCAGCGTGGCCGGTTCCGGCACGGTGAGGTACAGAAGCGCGACGCCGACCAGCGCCAGGACCGCCGTGGTGCCGAAGATCCCCGGCACACCTATCCACTGGTTGAGCAGTGGCCCGGCCACCATGGCCACGAGAAACGATAGCCCGATGCTCATGCCCACGAAGGCCATGGCCTTGGTACGGTGCTCCTCACGGGTAACGTCAGCAAGCAACGCCATGACCGCCGCCGCCACCGCACCTGCGCCTTGTATGGCACGGCCGGCGATGACCCCCGTGATGGTGTCCGCACTCGCGGCGACCAGGCTTCCCACCGCGAAGACCACCAGACCGAAGGCGATGACGTGCTTGCGCCCGAAGCGATCCGAGGCCATGCCGAACGGGATCTGCAATACCGCCTGGGTGAGGCCATAGATACCGATGGCCATGCCCATGAGCGCGGGGGTCACGCCTTCCAGGCCCTGCGCATAAAGGGCGAACACGGGAAGGATCATGAAAAGCCCGAGCATGCGCACGGAATAGATCCCCGCGAGCGCGGTGGCTGCGCGACGTTCATCTGCACTCATATGCAGCGGACTTTCAGTCATCGTTCTGGTCTAACTCGGCTGAAAAATAGGGGATTTTGCGCGTAAGCGCGGGAAGCCCGTATATTAGCAGGTTCGATTTTCCAGGCGAGAGTCAGCATGGATACCATCCGCATCCGCGGCGCACGCACACACAATCTTCAGAATATCGATCTCGAGTTGCCCCGCGACAAGCTGATCGTATTCACCGGCCTGTCCGGTTCGGGTAAGTCCTCGCTCGCCTTCGACACCATCTATGCCGAGGGGCAGCGCCGCTACGTGGAATCACTGTCTGCCTACGCCCGCCAGTTCCTGTCCATGATGGAGAAGCCTGACCTGGATCACATCGAGGGTCTCTCACCGGCCATTTCCATCGAACAGAAATCGACTTCGCACAACCCCCGCTCCACGGTGGGCACGGTCACCGAGATCCACGACTACCTGCGCCTGCTCTTCGCCCGTGCGGGTGAACCGCGCTGTCCCGATCACGGCACGGTGCTGGAGGCGCAGACCGTCAGCCAGATGGTGGACCAGGTGTTGGCCCTGCCCGAAGGGACGCGCGTAATGCTGCTTGCCCCAGTGGTGCAGGAGCGCAAGGGCGAGCACATGCAGGTGCTGGAGGAACTGCGCGCGAAAGGTTTCGTGCGCGCACGTATCAACGGCACCGTCCATGAGCTAGACAATCCGCCCAAGCTGGAGTTGCGCAGAAAGCACACCATCGAGGCGGTCGTGGATCGCTTCAAGGTGCGTGCAGACCTCCAGCAGCGCCTCGCGGATTCCTTCGAGACCGCGCTAAAACTCAGCGATGGCCTGGCTCACGTGGCGTTCATGGATATGGAACGCGAGCCGTGGGTTTTCTCCGCACGCTATGCCTGTCCGGTGTGCGGTTACTCGCTGTCGGAACTCGAGCCACGGCTGTTCTCCTTCAACAATCCTGCCGGTGCCTGTCCCACCTGCGACGGCCTCGGTGTGCGCCAATTCTTCGATGCGGCGCGCGTGGTGCGTAACCCTGAACTGAGCCTTGCAGCGGGTTCCATCCGCGGTTGGGATCGGCGCAACATCTACTACTTCCAGATGTTGCGTTCATTGGCCAAACACTACGGCTTCGATGTGGAGACACCTTTCGAAAAGCTGCCGAAAAGGATCCGCAACGTACTGCTGCACGGCAGCGGCAATGATGAGATCGCGTTCACCTATCTCGGCGAGCGCGGTGGCTCACGCAAACGCCTGCACCCTTTTGAGGGTGTGATCCCCAACATGGAGCGACGCTATCGGGAAACCGATTCCGCCATGGTCCGTGAGGAACTCGCAAAGTATCTCAGCACTGCACCATGCCCCGAATGTGAAGGAACGCGTCTGAATCGCGCGGCGCGCAATGTATTCGTGACTGACAAGTCACTGCCCGAGATCGCGGCCATGCCTGTCGGCCGAGCGCGCGAGTTTTTCGCCGCGCTCACCCTGCCTGGCTGGCGCGGTGAAATCGCCGCCAAGATCCAGAAGGAAATTGGCGAGCGCTTGAGCTTTCTGGTGAACGTGGGGCTTGATTACCTCTCACTGGATCGCAGTGCCGACACGCTCTCCGGCGGCGAGGCCCAGCGCATCCGCTTGGCAAGCCAGATTGGTGCGGGTCTGGTAGGTGTCATGTATATCCTCGACGAGCCCTCCATCGGCTTGCACCAGCGCGACAACGACCGCCTCATCAAAACCCTCGAACACCTGCGCGACCTCGGCAACACCGTAATCGTGGTGGAACACGACGAGGATGCCATTCGCAGTGCCGACCATGTGCTCGATATCGGTCCCGGCGCGGGCACCCACGGCGGCCGCATCGTAGCTCAAGGCACGCCCAAACAGATTATGGCCAACGCACATTCGCTCACCGGGCAGTATCTGGCGGGCAAACGCAGCATCGCCGTGCCGCAGCAACGCACCGCCCCCGATCCCGAGCGACAACTGTGCATCCGCGGTGCCAGCGGAAACAACCTCAAAGGCCTCAACGTGGATATACCGCTGGGGCTGATGACCGTGGTCACCGGTGTTTCGGGCTCAGGCAAATCGACGCTGATCAATGACACCCTGTTCCGTCACGCCGCACTCCTGTTGAACGGTGCCGGGGAAGATCCGGCACCCGTGGCCGAGATCCTCGGCCTGGACCAGTTCGACAACGTGGTCGACATCGACCAGAGCCCCATTGGCCGCACGCCACGCTCCAACCCGGCCACCTACACTGGCCTGTTCACGCCCATTCGTGAGCTGTTCACCGCTACCAGCGAGGCCCGCGCACGCGGCTACAGCCCGGGACGCTTCAGTTTCAATGTCAAAGGTGGCCGTTGCGAGGCCTGTCAGGGAGACGGCCTCATCCGAGTGGAGATGCATTTTTTGCCGGACATCTACGTTCCCTGCGATGTCTGTAAGGGCAAGCGCTACAACCGAGAAACGCTGGAGGTCAGGTACAAAGGCAAGAATGTCTATGAAGTGCTGCAAATGACCGTAGAGGAGGCACGCGCCTTCTTCGATGCGGTACCCGTGGTTGCACGCAAGCTGCAGACCCTGGTGGATGTTGGCTTGGGCTACATCAGGCTGGGCCAGAGCGCGACCACCCTCTCGGGCGGTGAAGCACAACGCGTCAAGCTGGCACGCGAGTTGTCCAAGCGTGATACCGGCAACACCCTCTACATCCTCGACGAGCCCACCACCGGCCTGCATTTCCATGACATTGAGCAGTTGCTAACCGTGCTGCACCGCCTGCGTGACCATGGCAACACCATCGTGGTCATCGAGCACAACCTGGATGTCATCAAGACCGCCGACTGGATCATCGACCTGGGCCCTGAAGGCGGCGACAAGGGCGGCACCCTCGTGGCGACCGGCACACCCGAGGCCATCGCGGCCTGCAAGGCCTCCTATACCGGCCAATTCCTCAAACCCGTCCTGGAGCGGGCGACGGCTTCGGCTGGGCGCAAGAAAAAGGCTTAACCACGGGAAATCGATTTTTCTTCTGAGAGGCGGTGTTCAGACTGCGATGGTGCTGTATTTAGCGACAGTCATCGCCTGAAACACCGCTAATAGGCGCAACTCTTGATTGATTCCCCCGTGGTTCAGCCCTTCCCGACCAGGCGAATCGAAGTACCGATGCCCAGGCCGAGTACCGCATCCGCCCGGCCCTGGTTGACGGCGATCTCCAGCAGACCGTTGGCGTTCTCGTACCAGAAGGCCTGACCTGGGGGGACGTCGCCGAAGGTACGGGCGCGCCCGAGGCGGTGACCGTTCACATCCAGGACATCCACCAACACGTTCGCAGCGCGGATGCCGGTGAGCGCATTCCCGAAATGGTCCACGTAGATCACTTCCGCGAGATCCGCAGGCCAGGGTTCCAGCCAGTCACTCAATGCTTCGCCTTCCACGGCTTCGCCGCAGGCAATGCGTGCCGCCACCGGCGCAAACAGATCACGTCCGTGGAAGCTCGCCGACAGGCGCGGAGGCTCCCAGGTAATGGTACGGGCCTGCGCCTTGGCAGCCCGCTGCGCGACGACGTTGAAAAGCCCATTGCCCGGACCGATGAACCAGCGCCCGTCCGCCTCTACCACCAGCGGCCGTCGCGTGGCGGTACCGACGCCCGGATCCACCACGCACAAGAACACGGTTCCTTCCGGAAACTCTCCTGCATACGCTGCGAGCAGGTAAGCACTCGCTCTCGGCGCGAAGCGTGGCGCATCAGCAAAAAGGTCGATGACCGGCACGCCCGGCGCCTCCCGGGCCAGGACCGCCTTCATTTGGCCGACGTAAGGCCCTCCCAGTCCAAAATCGGTAAACAGGACGATCATCCGTCATTCTCCAGGCGAAAAAAAGCCGGGGCGAACCCCGGCTTTCATTATCGCTGAGCTTATCCTGCCCCTTAAGCGGCAGCTTCACTCTCTTCGGCTTCCACTTCCGGACGATCAACCAGTTCGACGATGGCCATCGGCGCGTTATCACCGGCGCGGAAACCGCACTTGAGGATGCGCAGATACCCACCCGGACGCGCCTTGTAACGCGGGCCCAGTTCCCCGAACAGCTTTCCGACCACCTCGCGATCCTGCACGCGAGAGAACGCCAAGCGCCGGCGGGCCACGGTATCTTCCTTGGCCATGGTGATGAGGGGCTCCGCCACGCGACGCAGTTCCTTCGCCTTGGGAAGAGTGGTCTTGATAATCTCGTGACGCAGCAGCGAAGCCGTCATGTTCTTGAACATCGCCTCACGATGGGCCGTGGGACGGTTGAGGTGCCGGCCGGCTTTACGGTGTCGCATGGTCGTTACCCTGGAATACGTTTATGCGTTGATATGACTCAGGCTTCGTCCCGCTTCTGGAGGCTGGCCGGAGGCCAATTCTCCAGACGCATCCCGAGCGACAGACCGTGCGAAGCGAGCACGTCCTTGATCTCGGTGAGCGACTTCTTGCCCAGATTCGGCGTCTTGAGCAGCTCGACTTCGGTGCGCTGGATAAGATCGCCAATGTAATAGATGTGTTCGGCCTTGAGACAGTTCGCCGAACGCACCGTCAGTTCCAGTTCGTCCACCGGGCGCAGGAGGATCGGATCGATCTCCGGTTCCTGCACCTGCGGCGTGACCTCTTCCTTGCCCTTCAGTTCCACGAAGGCGGAAAGCTGATCCTGCAGGATGGTCGCCGCACGCCTGATGGCCTCATCGGGTTCGATGGTACCGTTGGTTTCGAGCTCAATGACCAGTTTGTCCAAGTCGGTACGCTGCTCGACACGGGCTCTCTCCACCACGTAAGCCACGCGGCTCACCGGACTGAAGGAGGCGTCCAGCTGCAGACGACCGATGGGACGGGATTCGTCTTCACCCAGCAAACGCGTGTTTGCGGGCTCATAACCGCGACCCTTGCGTACCTTGATACGCATGCTCAGTTCACCTGCCTTGGTGAGGTGCGCGAGCACATGGTCGGGATTCACAATCTCGATGCCGTGATCCAACATGATGTCACCGGCGGTGACGACGCCGGGTCCCTTCTTGGACAACGTCAGGGTGACCTCATCCTTATGGGGCATGCGAATGGCGACACCCTTGAGGTTGAGCAGGATTTCGATGACATCTTCCTGCACGCCCTCCACCGTGGTGTACTCGTGCAGGACGCCCTCGATCTCGACCTCCGTAATCGCCGCGCCAACCATCGACGACAACAGAATACGACGGAGGGCATTGCCCAAGGTGTGTCCAAAACCGCGCTCGAGCGGCTCGAGCGTAACCTTCGCCCGGGTATCGCTGAGCTTCTGGACGCCTACCAAACGCGGCTTAAGAAGTTCTGCTACAGAGCCCTGCATGAACCTTCCTCACTGAATGACTGCCGATGATTGCTCTACTTGCTTGCTGTCAGATGGCAAGGATTACTTCGAGTAGAGCTCGACCACTAGCTGTTCCTGGATCTCTGCGGGCAGGTCGCTGCGCTCGGGGCGTTGCTTGAATACTCCCTCGAGCTTGCTTGCGTCCACGTCCAGCCACGCGGCAAAACCGCGCTGCTGCTGAGACTCCACGGCCGCCTTGATGCGCAAGTGATTCTTCGCATCGTCGACGACGGAAACTACGTCGCCCGGCTTGACCTGGTAGGACGGGATATTCACCTTGCGTCCGTTGACCCGCACATTGCTGTGCCGCACGTTCTGGCGAGCCTCCGAGCGCGAAGCGCCGAAGCCCATACGGAACGCCACGTTGTCGAGACGGCACTCCAGCAACTGGAGCAGGTTCTCGCCGGTGGAACCCTTGAGGCGATCAGCCTCTTCGTAATAGTGACGGAACTGCCCTTCGAGCAAACCGTATACACGGCGCAGCTTCTGCTTCTCACGCAGCTGACGTGCATAGTCCGAGAGGCGACCACGACGCTGGCCGTGCTGGCCCGGCGGAACGGGACGGCTCTCGATGGTGCACTTACTGGTGTAGCACTTTTCGCCCTTCAAAAAGAGCTTCTCGCCTTCGCGACGGCAAAGGCGGCACTTGGGACCGATGTACCTAGCCAAGGTTCTTCTCCTGCCTTAAACGCGACGCTTCTTGGGAGGACGGCACCCGTTATGCGGGATGGGTGTCACGTCAGCAATGTTGGTGATCTTGAAGCCCTTGTTGTGGAGGGCACGCACCGCGGAGTCGCGACCCGGGCCGGGACCCTTCACCAGCACTTCGAGATTCTTCATGCCCACATCCAGCGCCGCGGTACCGGCCCGCTCGGCCGCTACCTGCGCCGCGAACGGCGTGCTCTTGCGGGAACCGCGAAAGCCCGAACCGCCCGCCGTCGCCCAGCATATGGTATTGCCCTGGCGATCGGTGATGGTCACGATAGTGTTGTTGAAGGAGGCGTGGACGTGCGCAATGCCGTCCACCACATTCTTTTTGACCTTCTTACGCGTACGCGTAGCGGTGCTGCTCGCTTTTGCCATAACCCGGAATCCCGACTGTGTTAGCTGCGCTTATTTCTTGACCTGACGACGCGGGCCCTTGCGGGTACGCGCGTTGGTGCGGGTGCGTTGGCCGCGCACGGGCAAGCCACGACGATGACGCAGGCCGCGATAGCTGCCCATGTCCATCAGACGCTTGATGCTCATGCCAACTTCACGACGCAAATCGCCCTCTACCGTGAACTTGGCGACTTCACCACGCAGGGCCTCGATCTCGCCTTCGGTGAGATCCTTGATCTTGGCTTCCGGGCGAACCCCGCTCGCCTCGCAGATCAGTTTGGCGCGAGTCCTACCGATGCCGTAGATCGACTGCAGGGCGATCACGGCATGCTTGTTGACCGGAATGTTTATGCCAGCAATACGGGCCATTTAGCCACTCCACTTATTCGTCTACTAAACCGGCAGGTCCGCCGAAAACGTTCAATGATACTGACCTGCGCCTTTCTATGCAAGCGCAAGCAGCGATGCCGCGATGCTTAGCCCTGGCGCTGCTTATGGCGCGCATCGGACGAACAGATCACACGAACCACGCCCTGGCGGCGCACGATCTTGCAGTTGCGGCACAACTTCTTGATGGAAGCACGTACTTTCATGGTGATTCTCCGTCGAATCTGAGTCAGGTCAACGCAGCAAACCGCCGCGCCCACCCTTTAAGTTCGCTTTTTTCAGCAGGCCTTCATACTGGTGTGACATCAGGTGAGCCTGTACCTGTGCCATGAAATCCATCACGACGACCACGATGATCAGCAGGGATGTACCGCCGAAGTAGAACGGGACATTTGCATACACGATCAGGAATTCGGGCAGCAGGCACACCAGCGTGATATAGATGGCCCCAGCAAATGTCAGCTTGCCCAGGATTCCATCGATATAACGGGCGGTCTGTTCACCCGGGCGGATCCCCGGGACAAAAGCGCCCGACTTCTTCAGATTCTCGGCCGTGTCCTTCGGATCGAACATCAGCGCGGTATAGAAGAAACAGAAGAAGATGATCAGCACCGCATACAAGCCCACGTACAAAGGCTGCCCCGGCGAAAGCGTGGTGGCGATGTCCTGCATCCACCCGAAACCTTCGCGCGTCCCGAACCAGCCGGCAATGGTCGCCGGGAACAGGATGATGCTCGAGGCAAAGATGGGCGGAATGACACCGGCCATATTCACTTTCAGCGGCAAGTGGCTGGTCTGTGCCGCATATACCCGACGTCCCTGCTGCCGCTTGGCATAGTTAACCGTAATGCGGCGTTGACCACGTTCAACGAACACGATGAACCCGGTCACGACCACCGCCAGCACAAACAACAGCAGCACGAACGGTGCACTCATCTCTCCGGTGCGGGCCAACTCCAGCGTGCCGCCAATGGCGGACGGGAGTCCCGCAACGATACCGGCAAAAATGATCATCGAGATGCCGTTACCAATGCCACGCTCTGTGACCTGCTCACCCAGCCACATGAGGAACATGGTTCCGGTGACCAACGTGACGACAGTAATGACGCGGAAGGCCAGGCCCGGGTCGATCACCAGCGGCATGTTACCGGCGCGCTGTGCTTCGAGCATGATGGAAACGCCCAAAGCCTGGAACGTGGCTAGCACCAGTGTGCCCATACGGGTGTACTGGGTGATCTTGCGACGTCCGGCGGCACCTTCCTTGCTCAACTGCTCCAGTTTCGGCACCACCTTCGTCATCAGCTGCACGATGATGGAGGCCGAAATGTACGGCATGATGCCCAGCGCAAGCACCGACAGGCGTTCGAGTGCACCACCGGAGAACATGTTGAACATGTCCAGAATCGTGCCGCGCTGTTGATCAAACAACGCACTGAGCGCCACCGGGTCGATACCCGGCACCGGAACGTGCGCGCCAATACGGAATACAAGCAACGCCCCCAAAAGGAACAGGAGGCGCTGCTTCAGTTCCGTCAGTTTTCCGGCCGAGAGCATATCGGCCATGGCGGAGCGCGACGTGCTCACTTATTCCTCGACTTTGCCACCAGCCGCTTCAATTGCGGCTCGAGCACCCTTGGTGACGCCCAGACCGCGCACCGTGACGGCCTTGTCGATCGTCCCGGACGCGATGACTTTCACGCGCTTGATGTCGTGACCGATGAGGTTTGCCGACTTTAGGGCCAGCAAATCAACCACGCCACCCTCAATCTTGGCGATCTCGTGCAGACGGATTTCTGCACGTGTGGAAGCAGTCATGGATTTGAAGCCGATCTTGGGCAAACGACGCTGGAGCGGCATCTGGCCACCCTCGAAACCCATCTTGCGACCACCGCCGGAACGCGAGGTCCAGCCCTTGTGGCCGCGGCCGCCGGTCTTGCCGAGACCGGAACCGATACCTCGACCGACGCGCTTTTCGCTGGTCTTGGCGCCCTCTGCAGGCTTGAGCGTATTCAAACGCATGATTATTCCTCCACCTTGAGCAGGTAGGAGACCTTGTTGATCATCCCCCGCACTGCCGGCGTGTCTTCCACCTCAACCGTGTGATTGCGGCGACGCAGGCCGAGACCGGCGACACACGCCTTGTGGTTCGCAAGGCGGTGGTGCAGGGTCTTGACCAGCGTTACCTTGATCTTCTTCGTGGTCGCCATGGTCTTATTCCAGAATTTCCTGAATGGTCTTGCCACGCTTCGCCGCGATGATCTCGGGACTGGACATGGCATCCAGGCCCCGCATCGTCGCCTGCACCACGTTGACCGCGTTGCTGCTACCGATGCACTTGGCAAGCACATTGTGCACACCGGCCACTTCGAGGACAGCACGCATGGCGCCGCCGGCGATGATGCCCGTACCTTCGGAGGCAGGCTGCATGTAGACCTTCGCTGCGCCGTGAATGGCCGTCACCGGGTATTGCAGCGTGCCGTTGACGATATTCACCTTGCGCATATTCTTACGTGCCTTTTCCATCGCCTTGGCGATGGCGGCAGGCACTTCACGCGCCTTGCCGAGGCCGAAACCCACGCGGCCCTGACCGTCACCGACCACCGTAAGGGCGGAAAACCCGAACTGGCGGCCGCCCTTGACCGTCTTGGACACACGGTTAACGGCAATGAGTTTTTCGTTCAGGCCGTCGCTGTTGGGCGCAATGTCAAATCCAGCCATCGTTTAACCTTTAGAAGTCGAGGCCGTTCTGCCGGGCGGCGTCCGCCAGAGCCTTCACACGACCGTGATACTTGAAGCCGGAGCGATCGAAGGCCACCTTGGTGACACCCGCGGCCTTCGCCTTTTCCGCGATCGCCTTGCCCACTGCAGAGGCGGCATCGACGTTCCCGGAGTACTTGAGACCTGACTTGATGTCGGCCTGGACGGTGGATGCGGCCGCGACCACATCCGAACCGTTCGGCGCGATGACCTGCGCGTAGATGTGCCGCGGAGTACGGTGAACCGTCAGCCGGAACTCGCCCAGCTCGCGGATCTTGGCGCGGGAACGAGTCGCGCGCCGGATACGAGACGCTTTCTTGTTGTCCATCGCCTAGACCCTTACTTCTTTTTGGCTTCTTTACGGATGATGACCTCATCCGAGTATTTTACACCCTTGCCCTTGTACGGCTCGGGTGGGCGGTACTGCCGGATTTCAGCAGCAACCTGGCCGACCGCCTGCTTGTCGATGCCCTTGATCACGACTTCCGTCTGCGTCGGCGTCTCGATGGTGATACCGGCGGGAATTGGGTAATTCACCGGGTGCGAGAAGCCGAGCGACAGATTGAGCACCTTGCCCTGGCATTGGGCCCTGTAGCCCACCCCGACCAGCTCCAGCTTCTTCTCGAAACCCACGGAAACACCGTGCAGCACGTTGGAAATTTGAGCGCGGGTCGTGCCGACCAACGCGGTGGCGCCTTGCTCACCGTCGTGCGCGGTGAAGTGCATGGTCGAGCCATCCTGGTTGATCTTGACCTTCTTGTGAACCGCATACTCCACGGCGCCCTTCGGCCCCTTGGCGGAGATCGTCTGACCGGAGACGGTAACCGTCACGCCGGCAGGAATGGAAATCGGATTCGATACGCGTGCCATGTCGAACCCCCTTTACGCCACGTAGCAGATGACTTCGCCACCGTGCCCCGCCTTGCGGGCGGCACGGTCGGTCATCACACCGGCCGACGTGGAAACGACGGCGACACCCAGACCACCGAGTACTTTCGGCAGCTCGTCTTTACCCTTATACACGCGCAGGCCGGGACGGCTCACGCGCACGATGCGGTCGATAACGGGCTTGCCTTCGTAGTACTTGAGCGAAATCCCAAGAACCGGCTTGCCATCGATATCCTGTACAGAAAAATCGCTGATGTAACCCTCGTCCTTCAACACCTGGGCGATCGCTTTCTTCAGCTTGGACGAAGGCATCTGTACCTCCGCCTTCGCAGCGCCCAGACCGTTGCGGATGCGGGTCAGCATATCTGCGATAGGATCAGTCATGCTCATGCGGTTTGACTCCGAAATGCCGTAACTTGCCGGTACGGCGTCTACTTACCAACTGGCCTTGCGCAGACCAGGAACTTCACCCCGCATGGTTGCTTCGCGGAGCTTATTGCGACCGAGGCCGAACTTACGGTAAACGCCGTGTGGGCGACCGGTCAGGTTGCAACGGTTGCGCTGACGCGTCTTGCTCGAATCACGCGGAAGTTTCTGCAGCGCCACGACGGCCGCATCCTTCTCTTCCATGTCGATATCGGGATTGCTGATCTTCGCCTTGAGTTCCTGGCGCTTGGCAGCGTGCTTGTCAGCCAGCTTCTTGCGCTTGATCTCGCGGTTAATCATCGACGTCTTGGCCATGTCTCACCTCACCCGCGCAGCGGGAAGTTGAATGCGCGAAGGAGTGCGCGACCTTCTTCGTCGGTGCGCGCCGTCGTGCTGATGGTAATGTCCATACCCCGGAGCTGATCAACCTTGTCGTAGTTGATCTCGGGGAAAATGATCTGCTCACGCACGCCCATGCTGTAGTTGCCGCGACCGTCGAACGAACGCGGGTTCAGGCCACGGAAGTCGCGAATGCGCGGAATGGCGATCGTGATCAGGCGGTCGAGAAATTCGTACATGCGCTCGCGGCGCAGGGTGACCTTGCAACCGATCGGCCATTCTTCGCGGATCTTGAACCCGGCAATCGACTTGCGAGCGTGGGTCACCACCGGCTTCTGACCGGCGATGGCGGCCATGTCGGCGGTCGCATGATCGAGAACCTTCTTATCCGCAACAGCTTCGCCCACGCCCATGTTCAGCGTGATCTTCGTGATGCGCGGCACCTCCATGACATTGGCGAACTCGAATTCCTTGAGGAGCTTCGGTACCACCACATCACGGTAAAAATCTTGCATTCTGGCCATGTTCAACTCGCCGCCTTATGCGTCAATCACTTCTTGGTTCGACTTGAAGAAACGAACCTTGCGGCCGTCCTCGAGAACCTTGAAACCCACGCGGTCGCCCTTGCCCGTGGCGCGATTGAAAATCGCCACGTTGGACACGTGCAGGGACGCCTCTTTCTCGACAATGCCACCGGCCACACCAAGCACCGGATTGGGCTTCTGGTGCTTTTTCACCAGATTGATGCTCTCGACGATCAAACGATCGCCTTCCATCACGCGCATCACGGTGCCGCGCTTGCCCTTGTCCTTGCCGGCGATGACGATAACCTCGTCGCCCTTACGAATCTTGTTCATCTGCTTACCCTCGCCCCTGTCTTAGAGCACTTCCGGCGCCAGGGAGATGATCTTCATGAACTGCTCGGTGCGCAGTTCGCGGGTCACGGGTCCGAAAATACGGGTTCCGATCGGCTGCAGCTGATTGTTCAGCAGCACGGCCGCATTGCCGTCGAAGCGAATGATGGAGCCATCCGCGCGGCGCACGCCCTTGGCCGTACGCACCACAACAGCGTTGTAAACCTCGCCCTTCTTGACCTTGCCGCGCGGGATCGCCTCTTTGACGCTCACCTTGATGACGTCGCCCACGTTGGCGTAACGGCGATGGGAACCGCCCAATACCTTAATGCACTGGACGACACGGGCGCCGCTGTTATCGGCGACGTCCAGTTTGGTTTCCATCTGAATCATGGCTGTCTCCGCACACTCTTTTTCTATACCGGTGGTGCTTACCCCGGCAAAGGCGCGCGAGTATAGCACCAACGAGGCGCGGCCCAAACCATTTTTTGGGCCGGCCTCCTAACTGTTGTTGTCGACGCGCCGGATGTTACTTGGCGCGCTCGACAATTTCCACGAGGCGCCAAGCCTTGTTCTTGGAAATCGGGCGGCCTTCAGCGATGGCCACCAGGTCGCCCTCACGGCATTCATTGGCCTCGTCGTGAGCGTGGAGCTTGGTCGAGCGACGCACGATCTTGCCGTAGATGGGATGCTTTACCCGACGCTCCACCAGTACGGTGACGGTCTTGTCCATCTTGTCGCTGATGACGCGGCCGATCACGGTGCGCGCTTGTTTGGCTTGTTCGCTCATGCTCAGCTACCTGCCTTCTCGTTCAGAATCGTCTTGATGCGAGCAATGTCCTTGCGCACCGCCTGGACGCGATGGGACTGCGACAACTGCCCCGTGCCCTTTTGCATGCGCAGGTTGAACTGCTCACGGCGCAGACCGATGAGCTCCTGCTCGAGCTCCTGAACGCTCTTCTGTCGGATGTCTTTAGCTTTCATCACAGAACCGTCCGGGTTACGAAAGTGGTCTTGACCGGCAGCTTGGCCGCCGCCAGACGGAACGCCTCACGGGCAATGTCTTCCGAGACGCCTTCCATCTCGTAGAGCATACGGCCGGGCTGGATCTGGGCGACCCAGAACTCCACGTTACCCTTGCCGTTACCCATACGCACTTCCAGAGGCTTCTGGGTGATGGGCTTATCCGGGAAGATGCGAATCCAGATCTTGCCACCGCGCTTGACGTGACGGGTCATGGCGCGGCGGGCGGCCTCGATCTGACGCGCGGTGATTTGGCCGCGCTCGACCGACTTCAAGCCGAACTCACCGAAACTGACCTCGTTGCCACGCTGGGCCAGGCCACGGTTACGGCCCTTGTGCTGCTTGCGGAATTTCGTACGCTTAGGCTGCAACATGGTGTCCTACTCCTACTTGGCGGCGGCCTTCTTGGGCTCTGCCTCGGCCGGCTGTTCGCCGAAACCGAACACTTCACCCTTGAAGATCCACACCTTGATGCCGATCACACCGTAGGTGGTCACAGCTTCGGCAAAGCCGTAGTCGATATCGGCGCGCAGGGTGTGCAGGGGCACACGGCCTTCGCGGTACCACTCGCTACGGGCGATTTCGGCGCCGTTGAGACGGCCTGCAACGTTGATCTTGATGCCCTGTGCGCCCAGGCGCATGGCATTGCCCACCGCACGCTTCATGGCGCGACGGAACATGATGCGCTTCTCGAGCTGCTGGGCGATGCTCTGAGCCACCAGCGTGGCGTCCAGCTCCGGCTTGCGCACCTCTTCGATATTGATGTGCACGGGCACGCTCATCATCTGAGAGATTTCCCGGCGCAGCTTCTCGATATCCTCACCCTTCTTGCCGATCACCAGCCCGGGACGGGCGGTGTGGATGGTGATGCGGGCATTGCGCGCGGGACGTTCGATCTGGATGCGGCTGACGGAAGCCTGTGCCAGCTTCGTCTGCAGAAAATGGCGCACCTGAAGATCGGTGTGGAGAAACTCCGGATAGTTCTTGCTGTTGGCGAACCACTTGGACGTCCAGTCCTTGGTGATGCCCAGGCGAATACCGGTCGGATTGACTTTATGACCCATTACAGCTTCTCCATCACTTTTCCGCGACGACCACGGTAATGTGGCTCGTCCGCTTCGTAATGCGATTGGCGCGACCCTTTGCACGTGCGTGAACACGCTTCATCACCGGGCCCTCGTCCACCATGATGCTCTTGACCTTGAGTTCGTCGATGTCGGCACCGTCATTGTGCTCGGCGTTGGCGATCGCGGACTCCAGCACCTTTTTCACCAGGTCGGAACCCTTCTTGGGGCTGAAAGTAAGGACCTGCAGAGCCTTCTCAGCGGCCAATCCCCGCACCTGGTCGGCGACCAGACGGCACTTCTGCGGCGAAACCTTCGCGTATTTCAAAACAGCGGCAGTTGCCATCACTAGTTACCTCTTGCCCTGAGCGGCTTTCTTGTCGGCCGCATGTCCGCGATAGGTGCGCGTGGGCGCAAACTCACCCAGCTTGTGGCCCACCATGTTCTCGGTAACCAGAATGGGCACATGCTGCTTGCCGTTATGGACGGCGATGGTCAGGCCGATCATGTCGGGAAGCACCATGGAGCGGCGTGACCAGGTCTTGATGGGACGGCGGTTGTTCGTCGCGGCAGCTTCAGCGACTTTCGCGGCCAGGTGATGGTCGACGAACGGGCCTTTCTTGATAGAGCGCGGCATCGTAATAGCCCTCTAATTACTTGCTGTTGCGACGACGCACGATCATGCTCTGCGTGCGCTTGTTCTTGCGGGTCTTGAAACCCTTGGTCGGCGTGCCCCAGGGGCTCACCGGATGACGGCCACCCTTGGTGCGGCCTTCACCACCACCGTGCGGGTGGTCAACCGGGTTCATGGCGATACCCCGCACGGTCGGGCGAATGCCGACCCGGCGCTTGGCGCCTGCCGTGCCGAACTTGTGCAAGCTGTGCTCGGAATTGCCAACCTCGCCGATGGTGGCCTTGCAGTCCACATGCACCTTACGCATCTCGCCGGAACGCAGGCGCAAGGTAGCGTAGGCACCTTCACGGGCCACGAGCTGCACGGAGCTGCCCGCGCTGCGGGCCAGTTGTGCGCCCTTTCCAGGCTTTAATTCGATGCAATGCACGTTGGTACCGACGGGGATGTTGCGCAGCGCCATGGCGTTACCCGGCCTGATTGCCGCCCCGGAGCCCGACATGATCTCGTCACCGGCCTTCACGCCCGCAGGGGCAATGATGTAGCGGCGCTCGCCATCGGCGTACAGCACGAGGGCGATGTTGGCGGTGCGGTTCGGGTCGTACTCCAGCCGTTCCACACGACCGACGACGCCGTCCTTGTTGCGTTTGAAATCAATCAAGCGGTAATGCTGCTTCTGGCCACCACCCTGGTGACGGATGGTGATGCGGCCCTGGTTGTTACGACCGCCGTTGCGCGTCTGCTTTTCCAGCAGCGGGGCGTAAGGGGCGCCCTTGTGCAGGTCAGCGCTGACGACCTTGACCACGAAACGACGACCAGCCGAAGTCGGTTTAGTCTTTACGAGTGCCATTTTTCCGTTCCTCGACCTTACTCGCCGCCGGCGAGATTGATTTCCTGGCCGGACGCAACCGTGACGTAGGCCTTCTTCCAGTCGCTGCGGGTACCAAACCTCTGGCCGAAGCGCTTGTTCTTGCCCTTCACGTTCGCCACGCGAACCGCAGCGACGGAGACGCTGAACAGCTGCTCAACTGCCGCCTTGATCTCCGGCTTGGTGGCATCCGCGACGACACGGAATACATACTGGTTGTGCTTCTCGCCCACGATGGTGCTCTTCTCGGACACCTGAGGTGCCAGCAGCACTTGCATCAAGCGTTCCTGATTCATGCCAGCATCTCCTCTACCTGCTTCACCGCCGACACGGTAATCAGCACCTTCTCGAACCGGACCAGGCTCACGGGGTCGAGCTGACGCGCGCCAAGCACCTCGACATTCGCGAGATTGCGGGCCGAGAGGTACAAATTGTCATCCACCTGATCGGAGACGATCAGGACATTTTCGAGGCCAAAGCCCTTGAGCTTCTCTACCAGGCCCTTGGTCTTGGGAGCATCCACGGCAAACTGCTCCACGACCACCAGGCGTTCCTGGCGGACCAGTTCACCGAAAATGGAGCGCAGGGCGCCGCGATACATCTTGCGGTTGACCTTCTGCGTAAAGTTTTCTTCGGGCATGGAGGGATGGATCTTGCCGCCGCCACGCCACAGGGGACTGCGAATGCTGCCGGCGCGGGCACGACCGGTGCCCTTCTGGCGCCACGGCTTGGCACCGCCGCCACGCACCGCTTCCCGGTTCTTCTGGGCACGCGTGCCTTGACGCGCACCCGCCAGGTAAGCGGTGACGACCTGATGGATCAGCGCCTCATTGAAGGGGGCGCCAAAGGTGTTTTCGGAGACCTCCACGGTACCTGCGGAGGCCTGGCCATTTGCATTGATCAGATTCAGTTGCATGGGTCAGCTCCTCAAGCCTTGATCGCAGGACGCACGACCACATCGGCGCCCTTGGGGCCCGGAACCGCGCCCTTAATCAGCAGCAGGTTACGCTCGGCATCGACACGCACGAGCTCAAGCGTCTGGACCGTGCGCGCGACGGCGCCCAGATGGCCCGCCATACGCTTGCCCTTGAACACGCGACCGGGAGACTGGCGCTGACCGATGGAACCCGGGGCACGGTGGGACACGGAGTTACCGTGCGTCGCGTCCTGGGTGGAAAAATGATGGCGTTTAACGGGGCCCTGAAAACCCTTGCCGATGGTGGTACCGGAGACGTCGACCTTCTGGCCTGCCTCGAAGATATCCACCTTGATCTCGGTGCCGGCGGCCAGGTCTTCGCCCTCGCCCTCACCGAGGCGGAACTCGCATACCGCGCGTCCGGCTTCAACCCCGGCCTTGGCGAAATGACCCGCCATGGCCTTGCTCACGCGCGTGGTGCGACGGGAACCCACCGTGACCTGGACGGCCCGGTAGCCGTCGGTTTCCAGGCTCTTGACCTGGGTGACACGGTTAGGTTCGACCTCGATGACGGTCACCGGAATGGAGACGCCATCTTCAGTGAAAACGCGGGTCATACCGCGTTTGCGACCGATGAGTCCGATTGCCATTGTTATAACCTCTCACCGCACCGATTTCGATTGACCGGTGCTGTTGTGGGAGACCGAAGTCTCATTAGCTCAGTTTGATCTGTACGTCGACGCCGGCTGCCAAATCCAGCTTCATGAGGGCATCCACGGTCTTGTCCGTGGGGTCGACGATGTCCATGAGGCGCTTGTGAGTGCGCAGCTCATACTGGTCGCGCGCATCCTTGTCGGCATGCGGGGAAACCAGCACCGTAAAGCGCTCCTGCTTGGTCGGGAGCGGGATCGGCCCCTTCACCTGGGCGCCAGTGCGCTTGGCGGTCTCGACGATCTCGCGCGCGGACTGGTCGATGAGCCGGTGATCGAACGCCTTGAGGCGAATACGAATACGTTGACTGGTCGCCATGTTCTGAACCTACCCGTTTCTAAAGAGCTTGAGGCCGGAATACGAAAGGGGGCGCAGTATACACTGCGCCCCCGCGTCTGGCTAGACGTGCGTTACTCGATGACCTTGGCCACCACACCGGCGCCGACGGTACGACCGCCTTCGCGGATGGCGAAACGCAGGCCTTCTTCCATGGCGATGGGCGCGATCAGGCTCACCGTCATCTGCACGTTGT
>JBAYQE010000028.1:0-28500 GCA_041677345.1 Thiohalomonadaceae bacterium | reverse complement strand
TCAATTGACTCTGACCCCACTGGTCTGACCCCACTGGTCCACTGGTCGACCGGTCGGTGAAGAACGAAAAAAAAAGCCCCCGCTCGCGCGGGGGCTCTGACCAAGGTGAAGCTAACGAGGAATTACTTGTGGGCCGTGGCCTTGATGCCGAGGGCGTCGCGCCAGCCCGGGTAGAGCTTGTCGGCGTCGGCCTGGAAGGTCTCGAAGGCACCCTTGAGTTCGGGATGTTCCTTCGCGTAGTCGACCAGGTTGATGCCCTTCTGCCACGCGTCCTGGGCCTGGCGCAGGGACTTGGCACCCGCGGTGCCGCCGTCCTTGTGACCGAAGGCGCCGCCGCCGGAGGTCTGGATCACGTTGGAGTGGCCCAGGTTGTCGAAGAAGCCGGGCAGGCGGATGGCGTTCATGCCGCCGGAGATGATGGGCGTGGTGGCCTTCATGCCCAGCCATTCCTGGTGGTAGTAGGGGCCGTCGGCGCTGTCACGCTCCAGCATGAAGGCGATGTTCTTGTCCTTGGCATCGCCTTCCATCTTGCCGTAGCCCATGGTGCCGGTGTGCATGCCGGAGGCGCCCATGAGACGGGTCATCTTGCAGTGCACGAAGGAGGTGTAGCCGCGCATGGACTGCGGGCTGGTCACCGCACCGTGGCCCGCACGGTGGAAGTGCAGGAACTGCTGCGGGAAGTTGCGGCGCGCGGTAGTGACGGCGGTGGGGCCGGCCACGTAGCCGTCCACCAGGAAGGCCACGTGCGAGGCGTTCTCGCCGAAGGTCTCCAGGATGAATTCGCCGCGGGCGATCATTTCGGCCGGGTCGTCGGCGGTGATGTTGGCGGAGAAGAGCTTCGCCTCGCCGGTCTCGTCCTGGGCGCGGCGCATGGCATCGGCCACGCAGCGCATGGTCTCGCGCAGCGGGGCGAAGACCTGGTTGCCCTGGGGCTCGTCGTTCTTGATGAAGTCGCCGCCCAGCCAGAACATGTGGCAGGCGTCGGCGAAGGGCTGCGGACGCAGGCCGAGCTTGGGCTTGATGATGGTGCCGACCACCATGCCGCCGTCGACCACGGGACGGCCGAGCACGCGCCACATGTCGACGATGTTCATGGTGGGGCCGTCGAACAGGCTCAGGTACTGGGGCGGCACGTAGAAATCGTGCATCTTGGCGTACTCGACGTCGCCCATGCCCTGGTTGTTGCCGATGGTCAGGGTGAGGAAGGAGGCCATCATGGCGCGGCCGTCGATGATGTTGCGGTCGAAGAGTTCGACGGGGTACGCAATCTTCATCTCTTCCTTGGCTTCGTTGATCTCATAGACCAGCGCGTCCACGCCCTTGGTGAAATCGTCGGTGGTGCACACTTCCACGTTGGTGCCGGTGGAGGACTCGGCGGCGAAGTGCGCAGCGGTGGACAGGTAGTCGTAGCCCTTCTTGGGCTTCATGATGTAGGCGCACAACACGTGGCGGCCGCCCTTGATGAGATCGGCTTCCTTGAGGTCAAGGCGCGCGTAGCGGTTCGACTGGTCCATTGATTCACCCTTGGTTTGACTGAGTTGATTCCTGCGGCGGGACCGGCATGTCGGTCCGCGTCGCGTTGGGGGAAAGAGTATACGCGTTCGGCCCATAAGGCCATTTCGATATTTTGATAATTGCTATAAGTCCGGGCTTATGACCTGGCCCGCGGGCGGAAGGCTACCAACTGGGAACGGCACCCGGCCACGCGCTGGCCCATCAGCATGGCCTGGAGCCGTCGATCCACCTCCACGAGGACATTGCGCCGCACCACCTGCGCGTAGGCATGGTAGAGCAGGATGCTGCAGTGGATCGGTGAATGGAGTCCACTCCGGCGCTTGGTATCGAAGTTGGTCCACGCCATGAGGGGCATGTCATCCAGATGCCTGTCGGTGAGCACCCACGCGCGCCGATCCAGCGTGATGGTCAACCCGCGCGAGCCCAGCACCAGTTCCTGCGGGATACCGACGCGCGCCAGCACCAGGCGCACGTGGTTGTAGTGGGACGCCTCCACTGTCGTCGCAAGTGCCTTGATGACCGGAACGTTCGGCAGGCCTGGCTTCATGCAAATCTCTCCCGGGACTTGGGAGGTATAGCACGGTGCAGCACGCGGTCAATTTCGCCTCGTGACGGCAATGCCTCACTACATGTGCACCTTCACTGGATGGCTGCAGCCGGAGCAGCACACGCAACCGGGCGGCGTGCGCCCCTCAGGCGTCGCGGCTGCGCCACCTGAGCACCCGCGGCCGGCCGCGCCGGCCGCCGTGCAGGGCGGCGTCCAGGCGTGCGGCTACTTCGGTGAGCGCCTGACGGCCGATGACGCGCGCATAGGCGTGGTAATAGATGGCCTGACAACGGACCGGTGCGTAAGGACCGGCGCGCTCGCTGCGGGCGAAGCGGGTCCAGGCCATGAGGGGCATGTCGTCGAGCCGGCGGTCACGGCACAGCCATACGCGGTGGCTGAGGATCAAATCGATGTCGCGGGCGCCGAGCCGCACCAGTTGCGGTTCACCGAAACGCACCAGGGCGAGATGAATGAGGTTGTACTCGTACGCATCGACCGAGGCGCTGAGGGAAGACAGGATGGGAGCATCGGGTAACTGGATCATGATGCGCGCGCCCCGGTTTCGGTAACGCATAGCCTCCGGGGACGGCGCGGTCAAACGCGGCGGTCATGCCGGAAGTGCGAGAGCGGGGTGACGCGGCGCTTGAGCGGTGGCTGGGCGCGGATCAGGCGCTCGGCGAGAATCACGGCCACGTCCTGCAGCAGGGTGCCGACGATGAGCCCCGCATAGGCATGGAAGAAGCGCAGCCGGCAGGAGACCGGGGCATGCAGGGCCATGCGCCCGTGCACCTGGAAGTCGGTCCAGGCAAGCACGGGCAGGTCATTGAGGGTGCGGTCCACGCACACCCAGGCGTCATCGGTGAGCAGCATGTCGAGGCCACGCAGGTGCGGCAGGGGGAAGCGCAGGGGATTGTCCAGGCGCGCCAAGGCCAGTCGGACCCGGTTGTAATGCTTGGCCGCGACCACCGAGTCCATCACTTTCAGCGCGGGAATGTCACGAAGGCGGGAGTCCACAATCATCACCCCACAGGCCGGATCCGCTCACCGTCCCTTCTGAAACAATTATGGTCCCGTCACTTCGCTTCGCCTCCGTCAGGGACGAAAAAAGCACGCCCGGCCATGGACGCCCGCCTGCGCTGCCCATGCTGCCGTCGTGACAGACGCGTACATGCCGATCATCAGAAGCGCCAGTTGCCCTGCACGCTGGCGAGTTCTCCGGCCACCTCGTAATCACCCACCAGTTCATGACCGAGACTGTCGCGTGCGTGGATCGCGAGCTCCGGCAGGATCACGCGCGCATAGGCGACATCCAGCGAGAAGCGTTCCGAGGTCGCGTAATTGAAGCCGACCGCGTACATGCGGCGCGGCCCGTCCGGAGAGCGCGGCGAACGGTACGCGGCATCGGGCACGGCACCGCCCTCATCGGAGATGCCCAGGCGCAGGCGCCAGCGCGGGTTCACATCCCAGGCGAGGCCCAGGGCATAACGCCAGACATCCTCCCACTCCTGTGCGGTGGCGGCATCCGGCAACCCGTTGTCGAAGCGCAGGCGCAGTTCATCGAAGCGGCTCCAGCGTGTCCAGGTGGCGTCGGCGAGCAGGGTCAGCGCGGACGTGGCGCGATGGGCGAGACTGAGGCTCACGACCTCGGGCAGGTGCAGGGTGACGCGGCCGCTGCTGTCCGTGAACACGCCGGCGAAGGGGGCCGGGACACCCGAGAAATCCGAATCACCACGAATGGTGTGGCGCACGTCGGAATGGAAGACGGCGCCGAGGCGGGTGAGCTCACTCATCTCCCAGGTCAGCCCCACACTGTAGCCGTAGGCCAGGCTGTCACCCTCGAGCTTCTGGGTACCGTCGCTCAGCCCGCTGCAGGCCGGTATGCCGAGTTGAACCTGGCAGATGCGCTGGAAGTCCACCGCCTGCTTCATGTGCGCATCCAGGTACTGCACATCCACGCTCGCGCCCAGGGCAAGACGCTCATGCACGCGCCACGCCACGGCGGGGCTCAGGTTCACGGTCTTCAGCTCCGTCGAGACGGCGTGATAACGGCCCCGCCAATCGTCATCGTATTCCGCGCGCATGCCGAAGGGTGCAAAGATGCCGAGGCCCAGGCGCAGATCGGGGCCGAGGGTCTCCACGAAATAGGCATTGGGCGAAGGGGTGGTGCTTTCCAGTTCGCTGGTGTCATCGCCTGGCACATTGGAACCGGCGTCACGGAAGGTCGCCTCGTTACGGATGACGTGGACGCCCAACGCCAGCTGCCGATGCCCCAGCTGCACCAATCCCGCCGGGTTGTTGTACAGGGTGGAGGCATCTTCGGCGAACGCCGCCGTGCCGGCGAAGGCATAACCGAGGGAACTCACGCTCTTGTCACTGAGGGCGAAGCCCCCGGCCTGGGCCGTGACGGGCAGGAGCAGGAACAGGGCGGGCCCGATGATGGCGGCGCGGCGGTCTTGCATTTTAGGTTGTTCTTGTCGGAAAAGCCCCACATTGGGCCCTGTGAAAAACGGGGTGTCAACCCGGTGCTATCCTTAGCGCCCCATGCTCAAGCGCCTCGACAACCGCCTCTTCGACAACCTCGCCGCGCAGGCGCGTACCCACGTACGCGGCCGCATCAACGAGAACCTGCACACTGGCCCCGACGATCCGGTGCAGCGTTTTCTCAACGCCATCGAGCCGGGCAGTTATGTGCGACCACACCGGCACACGGAACCCTCGCGCTGGGAGCTGCTCACGGTGCTCACGGGCGCCGCCGTGGTACTGCTGTTCGATGACATGGGAAAGGTGCTGCTCCGCGAGGAGGTGGACGCACACGGGCCGCTGCACGGCCTGGAGATCCCGGCGGGCGCCTGGCACACCGTGGCCGCGTGCGTACCCGGCACGGTGCTGCTGGAGCTCAAGCCCGGCCCCTACCGGCCGGCCGCCGACAAGGACTTCGCCCCTTGGGCGCCGCGTGAGGGTGATCCGGAGGCCCCCGCCTGTGTACGCTGGCTGGCGCGGGCCCGCGCGGGAGAGTGTTTCATGCCCTGAGACGTGCGATGGCATAATGCGCCACCTCAACACGTGCCTGACCCTTCATGGAATTCCTGCTTGACCCGCAGATCTGGGCCAGTCTCCTGACGCTCACGGCGCTGGAGATCGTGCTCGGCATCGACAACCTGGTGTTCATTTCCATCATCTCCTCGCGCCTGCCGGTGCACCAGCAGGCGGCGGCTCGCCGTGGCGGCCTCGCCCTGGCGGTGGTCACGCGTCTCATGCTGCTGGCCACCATCGCCTGGCTGGCGGGCGTCACCGCACCCCTGTTCGAGGTCGGTGAGCACCCCGTTTCCCTGCGTGACATCGTGCTGCTGGCAGGCGGTCTGTTCCTGTTGGCCAAGGGCACCACGGAGATCCACACCACCGTGGAAGGCGTGGAAGACGAAATGCGCGCGATCAAGGTGAGCAGCTTCGGCTGGGTCATCGTGCAGATCGCCATCCTCGACATCGTGTTCTCCCTCGACAGCGTCATCACCGCCGTAGGCATGGCGCAGCACCTGCCCGTGATGGCCGCCGCCATCGTCATCGCGGTCATCATCATGATCTTTGCCGCGGAGCCGCTCAGCCGCTTCATCAATGAGCACATCTCCATCAAGATGCTCGCACTCAGTTTCCTGATCCTGGTGGGCATGGCACTGGTGGCCGAGGGCGCCGGGTTCCACGTGCCCAAGGGCTATCTCTACTTCGCCATCGCCTTCTCCACCGCCGTGGAGGCGCTCAACCTCACAGCCACGCGGAGACGCCGCGCACGTGCCGCGCAGGAAACGGCGGGGTAGCCCCAAAATGTGAGGCAGCGCAGGGACGCACCTGGGGCGGGGTCCTAGCATGCGCTCCACCCCGGAGGGCATGATGGACAGAAAACCGAAGCGGCAAGAACTGGTTGCGCTCGAATACCTGGTCAGCAGCGCGTGTAATTTCCTGGTGGAGTTGCACGAAGACGCCCCGGGAGAATTCCATTTCGAACCCGCGGATGGAAACGTCGCCAAGGGCGTGGGTGAATTCGACACGGGCCAGCGCTTCTGGTCCATGTACAACCCCAAGAATTTCGCCGATCCGTTCCAGGCGGCCATCATGTTCGTCAACGCCTTCCGTGTGTGGGACACCAAGATGAAGGAAGCGGAAGGGCCGCGACCGGAGCCGGATCGCACGCTGCACTGACCGGCTATCGTTGGCACGGCCTGGCGGAGCACACCCATGGATGCCGTCAATGCCCTCGGCCTCGTCGCCGGCAGTCTCACCACTCTCGCCTTCGTGCCCCAGGTCGTGAAGACCTTGAGGACGCGCTCGGCCGAGGACATCTCCACCTTCATGTTCCTGCTGTTCAGTGCCGGGGTGTTCCTGTGGCTGCTGTACGGCATCGCGCTGGGCGCCCTGCCGGTCATCCTCGCCAACGGCATCACCCTGGTGCTCGCCCTCGTCGTATTGCTGCTCAAGTTCCGTTTTCGCGGCTGACACGTGCCGGCGGCTAAGCTTCGTCACGGGAGGTCCGCGAGCTCAAGGAGGAGCCCATGCGCAAGTTTTCCTTCCTGGCCCTGGTGTTTGCCACCGGCGCCCGCACTCCAGGGATGTGGAGGTGAGCATGGGACGCGTGATCATGCTGTTGCTGATGGTGGTCGGACTGAGCGGGTGCAGTAACGGAGACGGCAACGGCACATTCTCACGCGGGGCGTTCCCGCGCTTCTCGGGCGGCAGTTGCCCGGCATTCAGCGTGGGTGAGAACACCCTCACCTCCGGCGGGCAATCGCGCCGCTTCGTGCTGTTCGTGAACGGCGAGGCACAGGGCGCGCCGGTGGTGTTCGCCTGGCACTGGCTGGAAGGCGGCCCCTTCCAACTGCTGCTCGCCACCGGGCTCCTCAACCTCACCGACGTCATCGTGGTGGCGCCCTTCGCCGCCGGCGACAAGACCTTCACCTGGGATACCACGGCCGCACCCGAGGGCAACGCCGATCTGCGCCTGTTCGATGACCTGCTCGCCTGCCTGGACACCCAGTTCGGCGTGGATCGGGACCGCATCTGGACCACGGGCATGAGTGCGGGCGCCCTTTGGAGCGCCTACCTGCTGCAGCACCGCAGCCTGTTCCTGGCGGCGGCCGCGCTGCTCTCCGGCGGCGAACCGGACCCCTCGATCGCCCCGCCCTACCGTACGCCTGCGCGCGACCTGCCCGTGCTGCTCGCCTGGGGTGGCGAGGGTGATGTGTTCCGGGTCGCGGGCGAGGACTTCACCCACAACAACGGCAATCCGGAGGTGTTTTCCTTCGCACGTGCGAGCGAGGCGTTCTCGGCCAAGCTGCGCGTGGACGGGCATTTCGTGGTGCATTGCGTGGGCACCCAGGGGCATACCGTGCCGCCCGATGCCTTCGACATCATCTGGCCTTTCCTGCGCGACCACCCACGCGGTGTGTCGCCCGAACCCTGGGCAGCCGGCGTACCGGCCGATACGTCGCCTTCCTGCACCATCCCGTAGCCCCCAAGAGGGCGCGCGATGCTGCCCGTCGTTTACGGCGGACCGATGCCGCGCAAGGTCTCGCGATAGACGGGATTGGCCCCATCCGCCACAACGGCGCGTTGGGCCAGCGACAAGGCCTCCTCCCGGTGCCCCTGCTCAAACAGCAGTTGCGCCAGATTGTTGAGCGCGGGCGCATAGTCGGGGGCGAGGGCCAGGGCACGCCGCCAGGCGCTTTCGGCCCGTAGCTGATCACCCTGGGCATAGCCGGCGTTGCCAAGGGCCATCCATCCCGCGACGCTCTCGGGCCAGCGCTGCACGGCCGCTTCGTAGCCGCGTCTTGCCGCGGCCACATCCCCCAATGCCTCGAAGGCCGCCACGCTGCGCAGCAAAGGCAGTTCCTGTGCCGTTTCCGGCAGTTGCCCGGGGGCCGTCACCACCATGGCCCAGTGCCCCCCGCGCGCCCAGGTGCGCTCGAACAGCGACAGCGGTACTACGCGGCGACGCTCCTTCCCGGAGCGCAGCACCAACTGTCCCGCGTCAAGATCGAAGCCCACCACCACGGCGTAGTGCCAGCGCGGGAACCAGCCGAGGGCGAGATTCTGCAGCACCAGCACCGGGTGGCCGGCATGGACTTCCGCCAGCACGTCCTGCAGACGGGGGGCCAGCACGTAAGGCACACGGCCCTGACGCCGCGCGGCGGCGATGAGCTCCAGTTGCAGGCTGCCTTCCCGTTCGGGGATGAACACCTGGGGCGTGAGCGCCGCGGGCGTGATACCGACACCGGTGTGAACCAGCACGGTGGCCAACGCCGCCGGGCCGCACTGGTAGGCCTCCTGGGGAAAGAACGGCGTCCCGTCCAGTTCCACGCGCACCGGCAGGTGCGCGGGCGGCTGTGCCTCCAGGCGCGTCGTCTGGGGCGCGCCGGCACAGCCGGCCAGGAGCGCCAGAAACACCAGGAGCGTGCCCGTGCGGACAGCGGCCACGCTCAGCGGCGGCTCTTCACGAACGGGAACACGTCGGTGAAACCGGCGATATCGGTAATCAGCAGCACCAGGAACACCAATACCACGGCGCCCAGCGCATCGATGCCGCCGGCCGGCATCTCCGCCATGCGTGCGTTCAGTGTCTGGATCTCCTCGTCAGTGAGGGCGGCGACGCGCGCCTTCGCCTGCTGCGGGTCCACGCCCAGCTCAGCCAGTTTCTGCTGCACTTCGGCGCGCTCCAGCACATCCAGTAGCTGGTCGCGCTGCACGCTCATCTGCTGCTCGCTGAGAATGGCCGGGGTGCCGATCATGGCGGCGTTGGCCACGCCGGCAGGCACCGCCGTGCCGGTGAGGGAGGCCGCGATGAAGACACACAATGCACGGGTGATTTTGCGGGGCTGGTACATAAAGGGCTCCTATTGGAAGTTCTTGGGTCCGACGGGTCGATTTATATACCAGCACGCCCAGGATACAGCCAGCGTCTTGCCGATGATCCGGCGAAAACTTGACTGGTTAGGCAGTTTTTCTGAGCCAATGCCGTTCACCGCGACGCCCCGGTGTGGACACATTCCGGAAGCCATTCGGGACGCCTTGCACCTATGGTCGTGGGCATCATCATCATCAGCTAAGCTGCGGACATGGCATATCGATTCCTGTTTGTCGTGCTTGCCTGTGGCTTGGCCGGCACCGCGGTCGCCGATTTTGCCGGCGAATTCATCGTTACCTCCAACTATGTCTGGCGCGGCGTGTCGCTCAGCGACGACGCACCGTCCGTGCTCGGTGGCTTCACCTACAGGGACTCCGCGGATGCGGGCCTGTACGGAAGTGCCCGCATCGCCGCGGTGCGCGTGGAGGAACAGGACGACGATGGGGACCTGAGCACCCGGGACGAACAACAATTGCTCATGCGGCTCGGCTACCGCATACCGGTACAGGGATGGCGCGTCGATGTGGGTGCGCTCTATTACGAATTCCTGCGCGGCAATCATTTCGATGCGGAGAACAACCGGCTCCTTCCGGGCACGGCCAACCAACAGGACTTCCCCGAAGCCTACATAGGCATCGGCAAGTACGGCGCCGAATTCCGTTTTTCCTACAGTGACGATTACTTTGGCAGCGGCGCGGTATCGCGCTACTACGAACTCAACTACCGGCACCCGCTGGGCGAGACCCTGTCCCTGGTAGCCCACTTCGGCATGCTCCACAGCCAGGCCGTGGACGACCACATCAGTTGGCTCGGCGACACCGCTTTCGGCATCGTCAAGGAACCGTTCAGTTTCCTGATCACCAATCTCGACGACAATGAAGACGGTAGACAATCGCGCAACCCGCGCTACGTCATAAGCTGGCGCCAGATGATAAGCCTTTGAATCCGGTGCCCGTTCGTGACTGTCTTCACTGCCGACAACAGTATTTGCGCCTATCCTCGATCAGAAGGAAAAACAAAAAGAGGATACGCATGGACACCCGACCTACCGAGAAGTCCCCTTCCCTGCTGGATGACATGGTGGAGACCTGGCTGGCCGACTGGTCGAGCCTGCGCCATTACCTGCGCCAGCGCCGCGGCGGCCGTCCGCCCGATGCCATCCTCGACACCTTGCTCGCCGAGGTGTTGCGCACCAAGTTGCCCCGTAGCGCCGACGTACGCAGCGCCGTACGCTACCTGGTCTCCGGTGCCCACTGAAACGGTGCCGGCCTGAGCAGCCGCTGCGCTGATTTCAGCAACAACCACAGGAACAGCAACGGCAACGCGATCGTCTGTACCACGAACACCACGACCAGATTCACCACCTGCTCGCTCACATCTGCAGCCGCCTCCTCGTAGCGTTTCATGTAAGCGGGCACATCCGCCACGGCCACCGCCGACCTGTACCAGTGCTTCAACACATCGCTCACCGATGACGGCGGCGGCTCCACGTTCCGGGCCGTGGCACCATTGACGTTGCCGATGCGTGTGGCAGCCTGCTCGATGGCCTGGGTGGACGCTTCGTAGCGCTCGGCCAGAAACAGGGCATAAACACCTTCACTCACCATGGCCGCCAGCGGCACGGCAAAGCGCACCAGTACCAGCAGCAGCGTCAGGCGCATGGCCAGCGTGGCGACACGGGTATCACGCCAGCGCGGCCACCAGAGACTCGTCAGCAGGGCCCCGCCCACCAGCGCCAACCCATAGGTGAAAAACGGCGTCGCGAACACCTCGATGAGCAGACGCTGCAGCCCCAGTGACGTGGCGCTCGCCAGCATTACCCAGGAGAACTGCTCGATGAGGTCGTTGATCGGGTCGAGGATCTGACCCGGCGCGAAGTTGACACCCACACCGGCCGGCTCCACCGCCACCTCGGTGCCCTGCGCCACGGAGATGACGCCGTTCAGGCTGCGCGCCACGGCGAAGGTGACCAGCGCGCGTCGCAGGCCTTGCTCGGTATAGTCGAACCCGGCCCGATCGGCCGTGCCGAGCACAGCCAGAGCGAGGGCGGCGATCACCACCAGGGTGACGACCATGCGTTGCCACAGGGATGCCATGCGTACTCCCGATCACTGCTCCATTCCCGCAGCACTGTAGCGCGCCGCCGGCATGCCGCCTACACCCCCGCATGACATGGTTCACAATGCCGGCACGCTGCCCCCGCACCTCGTTGCACGTCCCGCGGCTCAGCCGTGCGCCCGCACCAGTTCCGCCATGGATCGGGCGGCACAGGCCTCGATGGAAAGCCCTTCGAAATAATTGCCCGTGACCAGTACGGGAGAGCGCGCCAGCAGGGCGTCGATGCGCCCGCGCAGGGTCGTGTGGCCGCTGCGCAAGGCGGGCAGCACGTGGTCGGATTCGGCCACCTCGCTGAAGCCGGCGGGCGTGGTGCCGAGCACGTGCGCGGCCAGTTCGAGCTTGTCGTCACGCCCCAGCGCCCCCGGCCGGAAGTGGAAGGTGAACCCACGCCACTCGCCACCGGGCACCACATCGCGCGATACCACCGAGTAGAACGGCTGGCCACGGCCGATGAGCCCCGCCACTGCCGGCAGATCGACATCGCGGGCCCGCACCACCACACCCACGGATTCCACCCGCGCCACGCCGATGTGCCTGAGCTGTTCGGACAACCCCGGGCGCACGCCCGCAAGCAGCATGGCTGCCTCGGTGGGTGGCGTAGCGAGGCCGATGCGATCGGCACGCCAGTCCCCCTGCGCGGCGAACACCCGGAAGCCCCCACCATCCCGCACGATACGGGTGACGTGCACCCCCGGGTGCACCTCCACGTTGGGTGTAGCGGCCAGGGCGTCGGCGAGCGTGCCCATGCCCCCTGGCAGGGCGAAACTGCGCGGTACGTCGCGCCGGCGCGGCTTGCGCTGAAACAGTACGTCGGCGGGGAAGTCGCGTGCCGGCTGGCAGATCACTGCATCCAGGGCGGGTCCGATGACCTCGGTGAAGTTGCGCGGCCCCACCAGCGCACTGAAGTAATCCGCCGCGGTGTGCTCGCTGCGGTCCAGGAAGGGTACGCGCAGCAGGCCACGCAACAGCTCCGGGTAATGCAGGCTGGCCGCAATGGAGACATCGCGGGCTCCGTTCCAGAGCCGGAAAGACAACCGCCGGCGCTGCAGCACGCGTGGCGTCAGTCCGGTGGCATCGGTCATGTCCAGCAGGGTGCCGTAGGAATTGAACAGGGTATGGGCGCCCAGTTCGAGCCAGAAGGCGCCACACCGGTAGGTATGCAGCGCGCCACCTACCTGCGGTTCGGCCTCGAGAAGCAGGACACGCCAGCCACGGCGCGCCGCGCCGTGGGCCAGCGACAGGCCCGAGATGCCGCCGCCGACGATGGCAAGGTCATAGTCCATGGGAAAAGCATGGACCGGGTGTGGAAAGGCGTGCAGTCCATGAGGGATAGCACGGCAGCGGCGTGATCCGCGGTGCCGTGGATTCCGGCGCGCAGGCGGGGGTCTGCTCACCGGTACGACAGGCGTCCTTCCTCGATTCGTGCCGCATGGGTGTAGGGATGCCGCTGCACGCGCCTGGTATCGAGGATGTGCAACACCGCCCAGCCGTTCACCTTGAGCCAGTCGGCAATGAGGGAACGGTGGCAACGCCACCAGGGCGCCTCCGCGCACATGATGGCGGTGGGCTGTGCGCGGGCGCGTTCCATCAGATAAGCCATGGCGGCGGCAAACTCCGCGCTCTGCATGTAGTCGGCATAGCCGCGGAAACTTGCATTGCGCCAGGCCGTGTTGATCGAGTCGGCGCGCGGACTGCGGCGACCGCCGAGTGCGGGCAGGTGCTCGTAACCGATGCCGGCCGCAGAGAGCTCCCGGGCGAGTGCGTCGCGGTTGAAGTGCGGAAAGCGGCGCGAGCCGGGATAGCTGCGCACATCGACCAGCATGACGATGCCGTGGGCACGCAACATGGCCACGAAGTCCTCCGCCTTGCGCGTGGAGTGGCCGATGGTCCAGATGCGCGGTGCTTGTTCCATGCTGCCCCCGATCACAGCATAGGTGTGCGGTGGATCGCCGCCCGCGCTCTGCCAACCTTGAAACAGGTGCTCCCAACGGGAGGGGATGCCGTGTATCGCAGGGAAATCTGGGGCGTGATCATCGAATGCGTGAGCGGAAACATCATTGCTCAGCCAGACATGGATGCTGTGGTCAATGCCGCCAATGCGGAACTGCGCCCGGGCGGCGGTGTCGCCGGTGCCATCCATGCCGCCGCGGGTCCCGGTCTGGAAGAGGAAGGCCGGCCGCTCGCGCCCATCGCGCCCGGCGAGGCGGTGATCACCGGCGGCCACCGGTTGCCCAACCGGTACGTCATCCATTGCCTCGGTCCGGTGTACGGGCGCGATGAACCGGCGGACGAACTGCTCGCCGACTGCTACCGCAACGCCTTGCGCCTGGCCGAGGACCACGGCTTGAAAAGCATTGCCTTTCCCGCCCTTTCCACCGGCGCGTTCGGCTATCCAAAGGAAGCCGCCGCGGGCGTTGCCGTACAGGCCGTGCTGGATGAGCTGGCCCGGCTCACCCGGGTCGTGCACATCCGTTTCGTGCTGCACGGCGAGCAAGACCTGCAACTGTACCTGCGCACATTGCAGGAACGGATACCGTGAAGCGGGACAGCGTGGCACTGACGGCATGAGCGGCGGCGTTGGCCAAGGCCTGGGGCTGTTCACTGACCTGTACGAGCTGACCATGCTGCAGGCCTATTTCGAGGAAGGCCTGACCCAGCAGGCGGTGTTCACCCTGTTCGTGCGCCGGCTGCCGGCGCGCAGGAATTTTCTCCTGGCCTGTGGCCTGGACACCTTGCTGGAGCAACTGGAGATGTTGCGCTTCACCGATGAGGACCGCCGCTATCTCGCCTCCTTGGGCAGGTTTTCCCCCGGCTTCATCGCCCGGCTCGCCGACGTGCACTTCACGGGCGATGTCTACGCCGTCCCGGAAGGTACGCCGGTATTCGCCAACGAACCCATCCTGGAGGTGGTGGCGCCTCTGCCCGAGGGCCAATGGGTCGAGACCCTGGTGATGAACCAGATCGGCGTGCAGACGGTACTCGCCTCGAAGGCGGTGCGCGTGGTGGCCGCGGCCGGGGGCCGCCCGGTAATCGACTTCGGCGCGCGGCGCATGCACGGCATCGATGCCGCACTCAAGGCCGCGCGCGCCTTCCACATCGCCGGCGTGGCCGCCACCTCCAACGTACTGGCCGGCCGCGACTATGGCGTACCCGTGAGCGGCACCATGGCACACAGCTTCATCCAGGCACACGACGACGAGGCCATGGCCTTTGCGGCCTTCGCGCACCGCTTTCCGGGCACGGTGCTGCTGGTGGATACCTATGACACCCTGCGCGGCGTCGCGCATGTGATCGAACTGGCACGACGCCTCGGTGACGCCTTCACGGTCAGCGCAGTGCGACTCGACTCCGGCGACCTCGCCGGCCTGGCGCGCGAGGCGCGGCGCATGCTGGATGCGGCCGGCCTCGAACGGGTGCGCATCGTCGCGAGCGGCGGCCTGGACGAAGATGCCATCGCCGCCCTGCTGGACGCGGACGCGCCCATCGATGGCTTCGGTGTGGGCACTAGCATGGGCGTGTCCAGTGATGCACCCGACCTGGACATCGCCTACAAGCTCGCCGCCTATGCCGGCACCGGGCGGATCAAGCTGTCCGCGGGCAAGCCTATCCTGCCGGGTCGCAAACAGATCTTCCGCTGCGCCGAAGGTGACACAGACATGGCCGATATCATCGGCCGCAGCGACGAACTGCTGCCTGGCCGCCCGCTGCTGCAGCTGGTGATGCGCGGTGGTCGCCGCCTGCATGAGGCTGCCGGATTGGACCTGCTGCGCGCCCATGCCGCCGCAGAGGTGGCCCGTCTGCCGGCACGCCTGCGCGCCCTGGCGCCGGCCGATCCACCCTGGCCCGTGACCGTCAGCGCTGCCCTGCTGCGCGATCAGCGTGTGGCAACCACGGCGGCGGCACGCCGCATGCGATAACAAGAAGTTCTTGCCCTAGGCGAACGATTGATTTCTGG
Organism: Thiohalomonadaceae bacterium; assembly: GCA_041677345.1. GTDB lineage: Bacteria > Pseudomonadota > Gammaproteobacteria > Thiohalomonadales > Thiohalomonadaceae > JALOAT01. The sequence goes on along the minus strand of JBAYQE010000028.1, from coordinate 13,473 downwards.
AAAACCTGTCCTGCTGCTAGCTTTTCTTGCACGTTTCGCAAAGCCTGGAGGAGCCGATGTCATGCGTCACGGGACGACCCTAGCCGTAACCACCGTGCTGGATCTGCGCGGCTTCCAGCATCGCCAGCCGCGTGCGGCGCTGCGCTGGCACCTGCAGCAACTGGCCCCGGGTGAACTGCTGCAGTTGGTACTCGATCCTGATTACAGCGACGGCGCCCTGCTCATGAGCCTGTGCGCATGCGGCGGCGAACTGATTGCCGTGGATGTGCGCGGTGGTGTGCGCATTCTCAGCGTACGGTGTGCGCCGGCGCCTATTGTCTCCGACGAACTCGACATGCGCGGTGCGCGCTGCCCGCTGCCCGTCATCGAAGCGCGCCGCCGCATGCGCCACATGGGCCGCGGTGCGGTGTTGAAACTGCGCACCGATTGCACCAGTGCGCCCGCCGATGTGGGTGCGTGGGCGGCCAATTCACCGCAGGTCCTGCTCCTGGCACACCGCCACGAAGGCATGGCGGGCCATGTGTTTCTGATAGGAAGGCAATAATCATGGCAGTGAACGCCACATGTTCGGCGCAAGCACGTGGGCATGATGATGTGCCCGCGCAGGCACGACTGGTCATCCGGGGCATTACGGAAGGGGGGCAACTGTTCCGCCCCAGTGATTGGGCCCAGCGCCTCGCCACAGCGGCCGCCGCCTGCCGACCGGAGGGTCGCCTGAAGTCTCACCCCATGGTCAGGGTGGTCATCGCCGACGGGGTGCCGGCGGTGGCCATCGACCAGAAACTGGCCTCCTCGGACCCCCGGCTGTACGCATTTCTCCGGGCCTTTGGCGCCGACAACGGACTGCAGTTGCACGAATCCTGAGTCCTGCGTTCGCTTGCCACCATTCGCCCATCGGGTTGGTATGGGAGGGCCCGAGTGGGCGATTTTTTTGCTGCGCAACGGGTAGGTGTAGCGGTGTGGAAGCCGTTTTTTTTCTTGCGCGTCACCCCGGCGGAGTCGTCCATTCCCACGCAGACGGATCCCGGCTCGTGCGCGCCGACGCCGGCGTGGCGGTGTCATCACCTTGCCTGGCCGGCCCGGTCTGCAAGCTGTAATGCGGGACGGGTGCGAACAGCGCATCCACTGCCGCCCGGTCATTCAGAGCGGCCGCCACCATGACCGCATCGGGCTTGAGGTGAGGCGCAAATCCCTCGATGAAGTCGTACCCGTAGCGACGCAGAAAGGCATCGCGGCGCAGGCCGATGCGCGTGACATTGGAGGGGAAGAGGTGTGCGGCATCGATGGCGCACAAGTCGCGATCCAGCGCCGGGTCGATGGCCATGGCCGCCACGATGCCGATGCCCATGCCACGTCGCACATAGGTCTTGATCACATCGGCGTCGGAGGCAGTGAAGACCACGTTCGGAGTGAGCCCGGCGGCGGCGAATACCTGGTCCATATGGGCGCGGCCGGTAAAGCCCGAGGTGTAGGTGACGAAGGGATAATGCACCAGGGTCTCCAGGCTCGGCCGCGGTTGCCCGCACAGCGGGTGCTCATGAGGCACGACCACGCAGTGCTCCCATGAATAGCACGGCAACGCCATCAAGTCGTCGAATTCGTTGATGGCTTCCGTGGCAATCACCAGATCCACCTCCCCCTGATGCGCCATTTCAGCCACGCGGCGCGGTGTGCCCTGATGTACGCACAGGCGCACCTTGGGATAGCGTGCGGCGAAGCGGGACACCACCGGCGGCAACACGTAGCGTGCCTGGGTGTGGGTGGTGCCGATACTGAGCGTGCCTGTGCCCGGGTCGCGAAACTCGGCGGCAGTGGCGCGGATCTTCTCCGCCGTGGCGAGCATGTCCTGCGCCAACTGCACGATGGCCGCCCCTTCCCGCGTCACGTGGGAGAGGCTCGCGCCGCTGCGCCCGAAGATACGCAGGCCCAACTCGTCTTCCAGCATGCGGATATGCCGACTCACTCCCGGTTGCGAGGTATGCAGCGCGCGCGCCGCAGCGGTGATATTGAGCTGCTGTCTGACGACCTCGAGTACACAGCGCAACTGCTGGAGCGTCATGGTGGTTCCCCCGAATGGTCAATGCCGGACCAGGCGTGAACATTACGTCTTGTAAGGCGTTGTGCAGGGATGATGGGCCAGCGAAGCGCGCAGGTAAAGGCATAGTGACGCAGGAAACGGAATCCGGCGACGCGAGCAGAGGGCAGTGGGAAACGAGTCCCTCGATCTGCATCGCGTGTCTTGGTGTTGGGCTGGTTTCCGTGTCAGCCGCCGCACCCACCCAGAGCGGCGATCTCGATGGGGGTGAGAGGCCGGTATTCACCGGGGGCGAGGGCAGGATCCAGCACCACCGGGCCGATGCGATCGCGATGCAGGGCCAGCACATGGTTTCCCACTGCGGCGAACATGCGCTTGACCTGGTGATAGCGGCCTTCGCTGATGGTGATCCATGTTTCGGTAGCGGAGAGGGGTTCGAGCGACGCGGGTGCGGTCGGTGTGTCCTCGCCGCGCAACACGATGCCCGCGGCCAGTTGTGCCGCAGCCGCCGGCGTGAGCGGTTCGGCCAGGGTCACGCGGTAGCGCTTGGCGCACTTGCGGCGGGGGCTGGTCACCCGGTGTGACCAGCCCCCGTCATCCGTGATGAGCACCAGTCCCGTGGCATCCAGGTCCAGGCGCCCGGCCGCGTGCAGGCCTTCCTTGCGGGTTTCCCGAATCAGGTCCAGCACCGTGGGATGCAGTGCGTCCGTGGTCACCGAGACCACACCGGCGGGTTTGTACAGCATGAAGTACCGTGCTCCCTGGGCGACCACGGGCCGGCCGCGGCAGGTGACGGCCTGCCCGGGCCCGATCTGAGCGGACGGGTCGCGCACCACCACACCGTCTACGGTTACTTCGCCACCGCGCACGGCACGCTGTGCCTGACTCCGGGTGAGCCCGGCGGCATGGGCGAGAAAGCGGTCAAGGCGTAGGGGCATTGTGATTTTGTCACTGTGGCGGACTGGGCCGGGGGCGCAGAATGTTGCCACGTCTCTAACGGAGGTGCACTCGATGAAACAGAACGTTGGTGGAATGGACAAGACCCTTCGCATCGTCGCTGGTGTGGCACTCATCGGCCTGACGCTGGCGGGCACGCTGCCGGCCTGGGGCTGGATCGGCGTGGTGCCGTTGGCCACGGGTCTCATGGGCTTTTGCCCGCTGTACCCGCTGGTGGGTGTCTGTACCAAGAAGTGAGCGCCGGTCGGGAAGGCCGTCGGGTACGGCCTTCCTGCCCAGGGCCCGGCGCCTGCCGGTGACCTTCCTCCGCCAGGAGCCCTCCCCCGCGAGCGGTACATGGTCGGACGTGCCACCGTGATCGCCGCTTGCCTTTACGCCCGTCCTGCATGACAGTTGCCCCGACATCCCACCCGCGCGCAGCTGCCATGCCCAAATTCAATCATCTTGCCATCGGCCAGCGTTTTCGCTGGAACGGTGAAATCTGGCGCAAGACCAGCCCCTTGCTGGCCGTGCACGAAGTCACGGGAAGCAGTCGCCTGGTACCGCGCGCCGCCGTGCTGCAATCCGTCGACGACAGCACGGGCGCCCCGGCACCGACCGTGCCGCTGGACCCGCAGCGGGTCGCCGCAGCCCTGACTGAACACCTGGATGCCTGCTTGCAAGCGCTTGCCGCGCAGCCGATCACGCCTGCGACCAAGGATGCGCTCGCCGACGCCATCCGTGCCAGCGATGCCGCCTTGCGAAGCAGGCTCGCCCTCAGCTGAGCACGCGCCAAGACCGCCACGGAGGCTTTCGGAAACGGATCACAACGGCAGGGATGGCGCGGAACCTTCAACAGCCTTCGAGCCGCACACCCCGCGTTCTCCGCAGACTCTGTAGCGCTTCCGTGCTCAGGCTCTATTCGCCAGAGGCGAAGCCTCAATCCAGCGCATGGATCCAGGAAACGGTGGTATCCACGATCTCGGCCATGACGGCATCCTGGCTGCGGCCACTGCTGCGTGGCACCTTGAAGGAATGATCACCACCCTCGATGACATGCAGGGTGTGCGGTGTGGCAAGCGGTGTGAGCACCTGCCGGAGCAGGCCGAGATCGCACAGCGTGTCGCGCGTTCCCTGAATGAACAACATGGGGCAACCCACACGCGCGAGGTGCTCCGCGCGCAGCTTCTGTGGTTGACGCACAGGATGCAGTGGATAGCCGAAGAATACCAGGCCGTCGCAGGGCTCACCCTGGGCCACGATGTGCGAGGCCATGCGCCCGCCCATACTCTTGCCGGCGAGGATGATGCGGCGCGGCGCCAGCGCATCAGCACGCACGGCAGCCAACACGGCGCGCCAGGTTGCCTCGAGCACCGGGGCACGGTCGGGCGCCCTGGCCCCACGTTCCTTGTAGGGAAAGTTGAAGCACACGCCGAGCAGGCCGCGCGCGGCCAGGGCCGCGTGCAGTTGTGCAATGAACGGCGCGCGCATGTCGTTGCCGGCGCCGTGGGCGATGACAATGGCCGTGCCTGCACCCGCTCGCCAGTCGGGGGGCACCGCCCACACCGAACTGACGCTGCTGCCGTCGATGGCGATGGGACGTTCCAGCACGCGCATGGATGCCTCAGTAGAAATAGGCCAGCAGCACTCCGCCGAACAGGATGCGGTACCAGGCGAAGCCGATGAAGCTGTGGTTGGCGACGAAACGCAGCAGGCTCTTCACCGCCACCAGTGCCGCCACGAAGGCCGTCAGGAAGCCGACGACGAACAGCGGCAGGTCCGACGGTTGCAGCAGGGCCCAGTTCTTGTACACGTCATAGGTGGTCGCCGCGACCATGGTGGGGATGGCCAGGAAGAACGAGAACTCCGTAGCGGCCTTGCGTGAGAGTCCGAACAATAAACCGCCGATGATGGTGGCTCCGGAGCGCGACACACCCGGGATCATGGCCACCGACTGCGCGAAGCCCACCTTGAGCGCATCTGTCCAGCGCATGTCGTCCACGGTCTCGATATGGTGCTTGCGGTTGTAGAAGTGCTCTACCCACAGGATCACCACGCCGCCGATCACCAGCATCATGGCGACGTTGAAGGGATTGAACAGATGGTCCTTGATGATGCGGTGGAACAGCAGGCCCAGCACCATGGCTGGAAGAAACGCCACCAACAGGTTGATGGTGAAACGCTGCGCCACAGGATCACTGCCGAGCCCCTTCACCACCCGCTCGATGCGCTCACGGTACTCCCAACAGACGGCCAGGATGGCACCGAGCTGGATGGCGATGCTGAACACCTTGGCGACTGCGCCGTTGAAGTCGAGGAAGTCGCCGACGATGATGAGGTGGCCGGTGCTGGAAACGGGAAGAAACTCTGTGGCCCCTTCCACCAGACCGAGCAGGAAACCCTTGAGGAGCAGAATCCAGTCCATTTTCACCTTTCACTTCGGTTGTGGCGGGTGCAAAGCCGCAGCGAGTGTAGTACCCCTTGAGGCCCTTGAGCTGCCGTTGCGCCGCGGCCCCTGCCCGCAAGCGCTGTCTTATACGCCGAATGCCACGCGTGGAAAAGCACGCGCCTCGGGATGACGCCAAACAGGCCTCGCTGCACCTGTGGGCGGGAGGGGGCTCCCGCTGCCAGGTGATGGTGGACCACCCCGAGCCCCAGGTGCTCATGCCGCCGGGGTGGTCCCGAGAGTCTCAGGCGCGGCGAAAGCCCTCGTTGCGGCGCGGGCCGTTGGGTCGGCGATTGCCGCGTTCGGAAAAATGCCGACCGTCACGACGCGGACCCGCTGGACGCCGGCGCACGGGTTCGAGGCGCGGTTCCAGTCCCGAAATCACCGCATATTCGAGGCGGCTGCCGGTGAGACGTTCGATGCGTCCGAGCTTGGGACGGTCGGCGGGCCCCACGAAGGTGATGGCCGTACCGCTGGCGCCGCCGCGGCCGGTGCGCCCGATGCGGTGGATGTAATCCTCCGCGGCCATGGGCAGGTCAAAGTTGATCACATGGCTGATGCCGGCGATATCGAGGCCGCGCGCTGCCACATCCGTGGCCACCAGCAGGCGGACCTCCCGACGGCGCATGCGGTCCACGGTGCGCTTGCGATCGCGCTGGCCCATGTCCCCATGCAGTGCCGCGCAGGCATGGCCCTGCTCGGAGAGGGTCTGCGCCAGGGTTTCGGCGCCGGCCTTGGTCGCGGTGAAGACTACCGCCTGGTCCAGTTCCTCGGCACCGATGATGTGCGCCAGCAGCGCGTGCTTGTGGGCGAGGTCATCGGCGCGATGGGCGCGCTGGGTGATGCGCTCGTGGCGCATGGCCGCGGCGGCCAGTTGCAGGCGCGCGGGTTCCTTGAGCAGTTCCTTCGCCACAGTCAGCACCGACCCTTCCAGGGTCGCCGAGAACAGTGCGGTCTGGCGGGCTGCCGGCATGGCGGCGGCAATGTGGCGAACATCGTCGAGGAAGCCCATGTCGAGCATGCGATCCGCCTCGTCCAGCACCAGGAGTTCCAGGCGTCCGAAGTCGATGCGGCCACGCTCCATGTGATCCATCAGGCGGCCCGGCGTTGCCACCAGGATGTCCACGGGGCGGGACAAGACGCGGATCTGCGGCGGATAGGGGACGCCACCCACCACACTCGTGGTGACCGGACGCGAGAAACGACCAAGCTCACGCACGTTTTCTTCCACCTGAGTGGCCAATTCCCGGGTGGGCGTGAGCACCAGGATGCGCGGGCCAATGCCGCGCGCGTCGCTCGGCGCCAGCAGGCGTTGCAATGCAGGCAGTACGAAGGCGGCGGTCTTGCCGGTGCCCGTCTGCGCAGAGGCCATGAGGTCACGGCCGGTCATCAGCACGGGGATGGCCTGGCGCTGGATCTCGGTGGGTTCGCTGAAACCAAGGTTTTCGATGGCGCGCAGCAACGGCGCGCCCAGATTGAGCGAAGAAAATGACAAAGGACGTCCTCGCCGCTCCCTGCCACAGGGGCGGACACGATGATATGGATGGAGAACCGAAGAGGCGGGCTACGGTGGCGTGCCATGCGGTTCGTTGCGCTGTGCAGCGCTTACGTCGCCAACCGGGAAACCGCACGCGATGTGGGAAAGAGAGGTCAGGAACGTACACTTCTCCGCAGAGGGAGAAGGCCGCGAAGTCTACTCGGAATCACCCTTCCAAGGCAATGGATTCTTCATACGTCATGATCACCACCATGAGAAGAGACTTGCGGCCGAAGTACGTGTAGCTACGGTTTTCGCAAAGAAGGCTGCGTGGCGTTGCGCCGCGGGGGAGTGGCGGTGAAGAAGCTTGTGCTGGGTGTACTGGTGTTCCTGGCGATCGCCGTCGTCGTTGTCTGGCTCTCCCTGGACTGGATAGCAAAACGCGCCGTGGAACAGGGCGCCACCCATGCCACGGGCGTGGCCACGCAGGTCGGCGCGCTCCGGCTGGGGATTTTCTCCGGTGAACTCAGACTGCACGACCTGCGCGTGGACAATCCGCCGGGATATGAAGCCGAGCACATCTTCATGGTGCAAGTGCTCGAACTCGGCGTGCATCCCCGTTCATTGCTGGCGGATGTGGTGCGGGTGCCGCGGCTCATGGTGAACGACCTCCAGCTCAACCTGGAGCGTGCAGCGGGACGGGCCAACTATGCGGAGATCCTCGACAACGTGCGGCGCTTGGGTGGCGAGCAAGCGCCAGCCACAGAAGGGGAAAAGCGCTTCATCATCGATGAACTGCACATCGAAGGTGTAAACGCCGACGCGATCTTCGCCCCCGAGCTGGGCGAGCGCGGACGCACGCAGGTGGAGGTGCCGGCCATTGCGCTACATGACGTGGGCGCCGAAAGGGATGGAGTGACCATCGCCGAACTTACCGGCATCCTCTCGCGCGAGGTACTGCGGCAAGTGGCGCGCAGCGACCAACTGCCCGCGCAGTTCCGGCAACAGCTCGATGCCGCCATCGGACGTGTACAGGGTCTCGAAGAGGAGGCACGCCGTAGCCTCGAAGAGGAGCGTCAGCGCCTGGAAGAGGAATCCGGCCGCGCCATCGAAGAACAGCGTCAGCGGCTACTCGAAGAAGGGAAGCGGCTGTTCGAGTAAGGCACACCCGTCGCCCTGGCGAGGGTCGGCATCCCTACTTCCGTCACCCCGGCCGAGACCGGGCTCATGGCTGTTGCGAAGTCTCCTGGGCCTCGGCACTGCGCGGGCCAGCGATACTAGCCACAGCAGCGCTTGAATTTGCGGCCGCTGCCGCAGGGACAGGGATCGTTGCGGCCGGTCTTTTCCGCCGCGGTGGCGTGGATATGGCCGTCCAGGTAATACCAGCGCCCCTGTTCCCGTACGAAACGGCTGGTTTCGTGCAAGGCGTCGCTACGGGCACCGTCGCGGTAACGGGCGATGAACTCCACGGTGCCGGTCACGTCGCCCGCTTGCCCACCCGTCACCGTGCGTATCTCGAGACCCAGCCAGACGGGGCCCTGCGCGGGGTCGATGTGTTCCGGACAGGTGGAGGCATGCCAGCTCGTGCGCAGGAAGGCGGCGTCATTGAGCACGTTGGCGCTGTAGCGCGCACGCATCAATCGTTCGGCAGTGGGTGCCGGCGCACCGGAAAGGAAGCGGCCGCAACACGCGGCGAGGGCGGTGCCGCTGCCGCAGGGGCACGCGGAAGGTGACGGGTTCATGGGTTCGGCATTTCGGCGGAACGGGAAGGCACACCTTAGCGCCGACGAGCCCGGGATCAAACCTTGTCCAGCAGGCGGGTTGCCGCCGCGATAGCGGCGGCATCCTCCGCCGTGCCTATGATGGCGTCGGGCAGGCCCGTGCCCGCGGCGAGACGGCTGCGTACACGCACGAATAGGAAGGCACCGACCACAGCGGCCGCAGCACCCACCAGCGATACCGGTGCGAGGCGCAGGGAATGGCGCATGGCGATGGGAGCGGTACTGGCGGCCCCGGCCAAGGCCCGCACGGCCAGGGCCGCGGCACGTGTGCGTGGCGGCACGCCCGGGATCTTGTCGATGATCTGCTCGCCGATGGCGAGCGCCGTAAGCACCTGGCTGGTGCGCGGCGATGCCAGGGTGCGCTCCACCGCACCCGCATGCTTCGCAGGGTGCTGCGCGAGCTTGCGGCTCGCCACCGCGGGTGCGACGAAGCTGCGCATGCCCGCCACGATGCCCACGCCCGCTGCCACGCCCAGCCAGAGGAGCGGATGCATTCCCGATCTCCCGTCTGCCTGAGTCAAGACTAGTACCGGACGGTCTCAGGCGGCCGCCCCCGAAGGCGCGTCGAGACTCGGCGACCCGATGCTATGGCGCCCCTTCGCCGCGGATCTCGCTGGGTGGCCTGGTGCGCGGGGTGCGCTGGGCCAGCGCCGCACCCACGGCGATGCCCAAGGCGCCGGCCAGCAGCGGCCGCTCACGTCGCAGATAGTCGTAGGTGCCGCGGCCCGTCTTGCCCGCTGTGGGTAAGTCGCGAGCCTCGTGCATACGGTCAATCACCGTGTCGGCTGCGCCATGGGGCGTGATACGCGCGCTGAGGGCACTCAGGGTCGTGCCGAGTGCGGCACGGGCACGCTCTACATCCTGTTCCAGGGGACGCAGCCGCCCGTCATCCTTGCCGCGGGCATAGGCGGGTTGCCGTGACCTCTCCGTCGATGCAGGCGCCTCTCTCCTGCGGCGCGGGCGTTCCGTACGCCTCCCCTGGCCTGCTCCGGTCGTGGTATCGGCCATGGCCGCCTGGCGCGCGCCCATGGGCACGGCTTCACCCGTGGTGGTATCGCGTGCGGTCTGACGTTCCGACTCGGCGTTCATCTCGGCGCCCATGAGGATCGCGAAGGCGGAGATGTAGAACCACAACAGCAGGATCACGATGGCGGCGAGGGACCCGTAGGTCTTGTTGTAGGAACCGAAGTTCGCGACGTAAAACGAAAACAGGCCCGACGCAACGAGCCACAGCAGCGTCGCGGCCACGGCGCCCAAGCTGACCCACTGTAGCTGCGCGGTGGCCCGGCTCGGACCGAAGCGGTACAGGATGGCCAGGCCGGCCACCACGACCAGCGCCAGCACCGGCCAGCGTGCCCACTGCAGCACGGTGGAAAGCATGTCCGGCAAACCCAGCGTGCCGATCACGGCCGGCAGTGCCACGACGCCCGCCGCGGCCACGAGCACGCCGATGATGGCGCCTATGGTGAGCAGCAGCGCCACCGCATTCAGACGCAGAAAACCGCGGGACTCCTCCTCGTCATAGGTGATGTTCAGCGCTTCCATGAGCGCCTTGGTCCCCTTGGTCGCGCTCCAGAGTGCCAGCAGGATGCTCACCGCCGCGCCGATGCCCAGCGCCGCACCGGAACTCGCGGCAATGGACGACATCTGTTGGCTGACGATGCTCACCACTTCCTGGGGCAGCACGCCGCTCATGCCCTGCACGGCTTGTTGGATGTCGGCCGGGTTGGCCACCATGCCATAGATGGACACCATGGCGGCGATGGCGGGAAACAGTGCAAGGAAGGCGTAATACGCCACGCCTGCCGCGATCATGGAGAGGCGGTCCCTCTTTACCTCGCGCAGGGTGCGCTTCCCCACGTCGCGCCACGCACGGCCCCCGAACTGGGTGGGCTTCTCTGCCTGGTGGCCTGTCGTATCTGCCATCGGGAATTCCTCCCTTGCACACGCTTATTCTGCAAAGGTAGGCCATCAGTTCCGAGGCGCAGCGTGGGCGGCGACGCGGCCAAGAAAACCGTGCATGCGCTAGCGACGGGCACGCTGGCGCATACGGCTTCGGTGCAGGCAAATTCTAAGATGGACGTGATGGGTGAAACCGCGGCCAGTGGCCTAGGCTCTTTTCCAGGCTGCAATGAGCAAACTTACTGAAAGGTAAGGGCGCAAAGCCCGCAGCCTACGGGGAGGGTCTCTCGGGATCGACACCTAGGGTAGCGGGGTTGCCAGCCGCTCATTCGCGGCCCATCCACCCACCCTTCGCGGGCGCAGCCCGCCTCAATCCCGCTCACGTCCGATCGTTGCGTGCCGACCGCGACTTGCGGCGGTTCTCCGGCATGGCGCGGTTCCCGTTGACCTCGCGTCGATTGCCCTGATTCCCGCGCGCCTCATTGCCGCTGCCATGGCTACCCTGCCCCGCTTGACGGGGACGCGGCTTGCCTTGTTGGCCGTCACGGCGACGCGGCGTGCCCTGGCGCGGCCGCGGCGGGCGGCGGTCCTCCGGTTCGGATTCAGTGCTCCCCGCCGTGCCCGGTTCGAAGCCGGGCATGGTTGCCTGTGGCAGCGTCCGGCGAATCAGCCGCTCGATGGACTTCAGGTAATCACGCTCGTCGGCGCACACCAGGGAGATGGCGTGACCCTCGGCACCGGCGCGTCCGGTGCGGCCGATGCGGTGCACGTAGTCCTCGGGCACGTTGGGCAGTTCGAAATTCACCACGTGCGGCAACTGGTCGATATCGAGGCCGCGCGCGGCAATGTCGGTGGCCACCAGCACACGCACCGCGCCGCTCTTGAAGTCGGCCAGTGCACGCGTGCGCGCACCCTGGCTCTTGTTGCCGTGGATGGCGGCACTGGTGAGGCCGTCCTTGCCCAGCTGTTCGGCTAGGCGGTTGGCGCCGTGCTTGGTGCGCGTGAACACCAGCACCTGGCGCCAGTCGTTGCTGCCGATGAGGTAGGACAGCAGCTCGCGCTTGCGCTTCTGGTCCACGGCGTAGACCTGTTGTTGCACGGTCTCGGCGGCGGTGTTGCGACGCGCCACTTCCACGTATTCCGGGTTGTGCAGGAACTGTTCGGCCAGTTTCTTGATGTCGTTGGAATAAGTTGCGGAAAACAGCAGGTTCTGGCGGTGCTTGGGCAGCAGGGCGAGGATACGACGCAGGTCATGGATGAAGCCCATGTCGAGCATGCGATCGGCCTCGTCCAGCACCAGGATCTCGATGCCTTTCAGGTCCGCGGCCTTCTGGCCGGCAAGGTCCAGCAGGCGACCGGGGGTGGCCACCAGGATGTCCACGCCCTGGCGCAGTTTTTCGATCTGGGGGTTGATCCCGACGCCACCGAACACCACCGCGGAACGCAGCGGCAGATGCTTGCCGTAGGTGCGCACGCTCTCCTCCACCTGCGCCGCGAGTTCGCGCGTGGGCGTGAGTACCAGCGCGCGCAGCTTGCGGCGCGGACCACCCTGCAGGCGCTGCAGCATGGGCAGGGTGAAGCCGGCGGTCTTGCCGGTGCCGGTCTGGGCGCCGGCCAGCACGTCCTTGCCGGCGAGCACCAGGGGAATGGCCTGGGCCTGGATGGGGGTGGGCGTGGTGTAGCCGTGTTCGGTCACCGCGCGCACGATGTCAGGCACGAGGCCAAGGGAAGCGAAAGCCATGGAACTCCTCATGGCGCGCACACGGCGCACCTTCAAGCAAAAGGGATGGCGTGGAATCGTGGGTCCGAAGCGCCGCTGTGGCGCATGCATCACCCGCGGGAGAACCGTGGAGGGAGAAACGCCTGCACCCGGTGGGTGCGCTGCGACTGTACGCAAGCAGGCGAACGGACGCAATCCTAATCGCCGGACTGGAATCAACACAGCGCCGCAGGCACTTAGCCCGTGCACCCCTCCCCTGTGCGCTCCGTGACCCGGTGTCGGGTTTGGTTTTTGGGCAGGCATTCGCCCAACGGTGTGGGCCCTTACGGGTCTTTCTTGGACAACATGTCCTTGAGGTCGGCGAACGGATTGAACGTGGCCGGCGCGCTTTCTCCCGACGAGCTGCTGCCGCCATGGCCACGCACCTGATCCACGTAGCGCTGGTGCTCGTTGTCGTGGCAGTACAGGCAGAGGTTTTCCCAGTTGCTGCCGTCCGGCGGATTGTTGTCGTGATTGTGGTCCTTGTGGTGGACCGTCAGCTCATGCAGGTTCTGGCGGGTGAACTCACGCCCGCAACGGCCGCAGATCCAGGGATGGATGCGCAGTGACTGCTCGCGATAACCCGCCATGCGCTTGTCCGCCTCACGGCGCGCCTCGGCCACCACGCGGTCGAGACGGCTGCTGTCCATGGATTTCTTCTTCTCGGCCATTGCACACACCTCTCCCGTATTGTGTAGGAACGGCCTCAGGCTGCGATTCTTCACGGCGCGGCGAAATCGCGGCCTGAGGCCGCTCCTACAAATCTTTCAGGCCTTGCGGTAAACCTCGGCGCCGGCCTTCACGAACTCCGCCGCCTTTTCCTGCATGCCCTTCTGCAAGGCCTCTTCGCTGTCGAGGCCATGCGCCTTGGCGTAATCACGCACGTCCTGGGTGATCTTCATGGAACAGAAGCTTGGACCGCACATGGAACAGAAATGCGCCACCTTGTGCGCCTCCTTGGGCAGGGTGGCATCGTGGTACGCGCGGGCGCGGTCCGGGTCGAGGCCGATGTTAAACTGGTCTTCCCAGCGGAATTCGAAGCGCGCCTTGCTCATGGCGTTGTCGCGGATCTGCGCGCCGGGATGGCCCTTGGCCAGGTCGGCGGCATGGGCGGCGATCTTGTAGGTGATGATGCCT
>JBAYQE010000027.1:0-30191 GCA_041677345.1 Thiohalomonadaceae bacterium | reverse complement strand
GGCGTCGCCCGGACGCGCCAGCTCGCCGGAGATGTGGATGCCCTCCGGCACGATGCCCACGCCGGTGGTGGTGATGAAGACACCGTCGCCCTTGCCGCGCTCGACCACCTTGGTATCGCCGGTGACGATGGCCACCCCGGCCTCCCGTGCGGCATGCGCCATGCTGGCGACGATGCGATCGAGGTCACCGAGCGGATAGCCCTCTTCGAGGATGAAGGCGGCGGAAAGATACAGTGGTCGCGCGCCCGACATGGCCACGTCATTGACCGTACCGTGCACGGCCAGCGAGCCGATATCGCCGCCCGGAAAGAAGATGGGGGAGATGACATGGGCATCCACGCTCATCACCATGCGCCCGGCACCCACCTCGAAGGCGGCCTGATCGTTGCGCTGGCCCAACAGCTCGTTGTCGAAGTGGCGTACGAACAGCTCCTCGATCAGCTGGGATGCGGCGCGCCCACCGCTGCCGTGGCTCATATCCACGTGTCCGCCGCGCAAGTCGAGGCGGTAAAGGGATTTCAGTTTCGCACTCATGTACCGCTAGGACCTCTCGTCAGCGTTCTTGGTCGCGTTGCGGAAACGACCGTAACTCCAATAGGCCGCGCAGGCGCCTTCGGAAGAAACCATGCAGGAACCCAGCGGATTGTCGGGGGTGCAGACCGTGGCGAACAGCTTGCAGTCGGTGGGGCGCTTGGCGCCGCGCAGGATGGCGGGACACTCGCAGCCCTTGTTGTCCGCCGCCGCGACCGGCGGCATGTCGAAGCGCCGCTCGCAATCGAAGTCGGCATAGGTCTCCTTGACCTGCAACGCGCTGTAGGGCACGGTTCCGAGCCCGCGCCACTCGAAGCTGCGCCGCAACTCGAATACCTCCGCCACCAGTGCCTTGGCTTTCACATTGCCGTCGCGGGTGACCACACGCGTGTATTCATTCTCCACGTCGTTGCGACCTTCGTTGATCTGTCGGATGAGCATCAGCGCCGATTGCATGACGTCGAGCGGCTCGAAACCGGCGATCACCACCGGGCGCTGGAATTCCTCGGCAAAAAACTCGTAGGGCTGGGTGCCGATGATGGAACTCACATGGGAAGGCCCGAAGAAACCGTCGATGCGCACACTGCCAAGCTCGCGAACCTCGGGTGATTCGAGGATGTTCTGGATCGCGGCGGGCGTGAGGAGGTGATTGCTGAAGATGGAGAAATTCTTCAGACCCTCGGCATGGGCCTGCTTGACCGCCACGGCGGACGGCGGCGTGGTGGTCTCGAAGCCGATGGCGAAGAACACCACCTGGCGTCCCGGGTTGTCGCGGGCGATCTTCAAGGCATCGGTGGTGGAGTAGACCATGCGCACATCGGCACCGGAGGCCTTGGCCTTGAGCAGGCTCTTGCGCCTGCTGGCGGGGACGCGCAGCAGATCGCCGTAGCTGCAGAGGATGACGTCGTGCTGCTCCACCAGGCGGATTGCCTGATCGATGCGGCCAACGGGCAGGACGCACACCGGACAGCCGGGCCCGTGGACGAAATGCACGTTGGCTGGCATCAGGTCCTGCACCCCGTAGCGGAAAATCGCATGGGTGTGGCCGCCGCAGAACTCCATCAGGTGGTAGCTGCGATCGGGCTGCGCCTCGCGTGCAATGGCTGCCGCCAGGGTACGGGCCAGGTTGTGTTGGCGGAATTCGTTGATGTACTTCATGTGGTCCCCCCCAGCGCAGCCTGCGCGAACAGCGCGAGTGTGCGCTCCGCCTCTTCCTCGCTTATCTTGTTCAACGCGAACCCGACGTGGATGAGGAGGTAGTCATCGATGGCCACATCCGCGACCAGGGCCGTGGAAACCTCTTTCTTCACACCACTGACGCTGACCACGGCCGTGCCGCCATCCTGGTCGACAGCCACCACACGCGCGGGAATCGCCAGGCACATCAGCCCACCTCCCCGGAAGCGGCATGCCCCACCAGCGCGACCTGACGCGTGGCACGGATCCATTGCTGCCACAAATCCATGCCCTGGCCGCTGGTGGCCGAGAGCTGCAGGACGCGGATCGAGGGATTCACGCGGCGTGCGTATTCAATGCACTTGTCCACGTCGAACTGGAGATAGGGCAACAGGTCGATCTTGTTGAGGATCATGAGATCCGCGGCATGGAACATGTCGGGGTACTTGACCGGTTTGTCCTCGCCCTCGGTGACCGAGAGGATGACCACCTTGTGCGCCTCGCCCAGGTCGAACGCAGCGGGACAGACCAGGTTGCCTACGTTCTCGATGAAGAGCACGCTGCCGTCCTTGGGCTGCAAGCGCTCCAGTGCATGACCGACCATGTGCGCATCCAGATGGCACCCCTTGCCGGTGTTGATCTGCAGGGCGGGCACGCCGGTCTGACGGATGCGTTCCGCGTCATTGGCGGTCTGCTGATCGCCTTCGATGACCGCTACCGGAAATTCCTGTTTCAGCGCCTCGATGGTGTGCGTGAGCAGCGTAGTCTTGCCCGACCCGGGACTCGACACCAGGTTCAGCGCCAGGATGCCGCGTTCGGCGAGATAGCGGCGATTGGCGGCAGCATAGGCATTGTTCTTGCCAAGTATGTCCGTTTCGATCTGCACCATGCGCGCCTGACTGAGCCCCGGGGCATGGGCGCGGGCAGGGCCCTTGCCGTAGTCGTGGGTGTCGGTGTCGATATCGTGATGATGGTGGTCGTGATCGTGGCCATGACCATGGACATGCTCATGGTCGTGATGGTGGTGATGATGATGGCCAGGCTCATCGCCTTCGATACGTACTTCGCCTTCGCCGCAACCGCACACATTACACATGCTGTGTCTCCAAATACCTGAAGTGATCCTTCGTTACATGGGGTACTCGGTCCCTACCTCCGCCGTCGACCCTTCCTGCAACTATTCGACTTCCAACTCCTTGACGCGCAATTCATCACCACCGGTCACCTGCAACTGATAACCGCCACAGGTCGGGCAGGCATCGAAGCGTTGCCGGACACGTACCTCGTTGCCACACGGCAGGCACCAGGCGCGCCCCGGCAGGTGAATGATCTCCAGGGTCGCACCGTCGGCCAGTGAGTCCTTTACCACCACGTCGAAGCCGAAGCGCATGGCCTCCGTATCCACGCCGGCCAATTCGCCGATTTCCAGCCACACGGTCTTCACGCGGCTGAAACCCTGGGCCTTCGCCTGCTCCTGCATCACCTGCAACACACCCTCGCAGAGGGACATCTCATGCATGCTCGGTCCTCCGCAGTGTGAAGCCGACACAGGGATCGATGGCATTGATCCATAGCGCGCCCTGGCGCTGCAGGGTTTCCTCGTCGCGGCCGTCCAGGGTCATGAGCCCGCGTGCGGCGACGCCCTGCGGATGGAAGTTCCATTCCGTCGGGGCGAGGATGCGAAAACGCTGCACCATGCCGTCGGTGATTTCCACGTAATGCACCAGGCGCCCGCGTGCCGCCTCCACCTGGGCCAGCCCCACGCCGCTGGCCGTGGCGTCGACGGCGGGGTCACCTTGCTGCCGGAGCCGGGCCATATCCTCCGTCAGGGATTGCGGGATACGTTCCAGTTCCACCAAACGCGCGGCCAGGCGCGTCAGCAGGCCGCTGCCCTCGGTTTCCAGCAGATCCGCAACCAGCGGATGCGTGCGCTGACGCGCCAGTGCCGTGGTTTCACACGGCGTGTCCTGCCAATGCGGCGCGGCGATGAAGGCCTCGTGATCGTTCCCCGCCAGGCGGCGCCGCAGGGCGTCCGCCTCCAGCCTTGGCAACCACACAGAGCCGCCGTGCCCCAGGCGTTCCCAGCGACGCGCACGCACATCGCGCAATAACCGCGCCGGCAACGTCTCACCCCGTGCCACCCAGGCTTCGAAGGCGCTGCGTGAGCGCAGCGGAGACGCGCATGGGTCGCCGTCACTGCCGAGCACCAGCGCATTCATGCTGCGCAGTGCATCGATGGCATCCGCCAGTGCAGCGAAATGGATGTGTGGACGGGCATGCAACAGGAAGGGGTTGGCCTCGCCGTAGAGCGCACGCCTGAGGCCTGGCAGCAGGCGCATGAGCTGGGGCAGGTGTGCCCCGGGCACGTCCTCGCCGATGAAGCCGGTCCAGTCGAGCAGGATACGCAGCAGGTGCTCACGCGCGGTTTCCATGGCCACCAGCATCGCCCGCGCGTGCTGGTGGGCAGGTGTGGGGATGTGCCCCAACGCCTGTTCACAGGCCGCCAGGGCCGCTTCGCATTGCGCGGTGGCGCAGACACTGAATACCAGGGGCATGCGCCGAAGGGCCTCGTCCGGCGGGGTGTTTTCCATGATGCGGCTGACACGCAGCGGACGACCGGATTGGATGGTGACGCGCTCCACGGCATTCGCCCGGCAGGCAAGCTCGATATCGAGCCGACCTTCGGGGTGCAGGAGCCCGGCGGCTTTCATTCGCCACGCCCTGCGGAGAAGAGGCCGCGCAGCAACGCGCGGCGAATGGGCTGCGGCTCGGGTTCGGGTGCCTTGGTTTCGGCCGGGCGCGGCGTCATCAGCCGCGCCATGATGGCCTCGGCCTTCGCCACCGCCTGTTCCTGGCTCGCGAACGCATTCATGGGCGAAAACAAGGACTCGCTCAGGAAGCGGCCGATCCCTTCTTCCTCGCCAAGGGTCATCTCGTACGGACCGGCCGGTAGTTCGAAGGTCACGCGACTCCCCGGCTCGGCATCATGGAACCCGTCACCCTCCGGCGGCAGCACCATGAACTTCATGAACCATGAGGTGATGAGGATGCCGACGCAATGGTCATTCCACACGTGGAACCCAACCCCTTCCACATGCAAGGCCGGATTGAGAATGGGCAGTCCCGCCATCCGCCCCACCTCGATGGTGCGGAACACGCTTTCCAGCCCTTCGATTAGACAGACTTTCTGGATCGTCACCGCTGCCCCTGCCCCACTGATGTCCGACTACCGTGAGCGGAAATTAGCAATGGATATGCCAGCAACAACGTTCGCCCCCGAGTGGCAGCAAACTTGCCGAAAACCAAGCAAACCCGGGCATAATCCTGCCGGTAACGGCGGTATCGACACCATGCACGAGCGCACGAATCGGCTTAAAGCTTTCCACTAATAGACCCTTTTTGCAAAGCCCGCTTGCAGTGCGCCGCCAGGTCATCGGGTTCGCAAGCCGCAGAATCACGGCCCTGGCCACCTCCCATAGGTGGAAAATCATGGCGTCGCAGGAGGGGCTCAGTCCGCGATGCTCCGCGACAGGCGCGTGAAACCTTCGCGGCCGTGCCCCGCCACGGGCGCCAAATCACTGCCTTGCTGGACGGGGATCTACGGGTGCGGTGAAGCCCGGACGCGTGATGGGTCCGAGGGAGGCGGCCGGCGCGCGGTGGTCAGCTCTTGGCGCCGAGGCCCGGGAAGTAGTGGTCGATGTCGATGGCCTCCTCGCCTGCGAGCACGGCCTGGAGGGCGTCGAAGGCGCGGTTGGCATTGTGAGCATCCTCTTCGCTCATGACCTCGCGGGCCGAGCCGAGGAAGTTCAGCAGCCAGGTCCCCGGCGGTTGCAGGCCGACAAGCATGAGGTTGACCCACTCCTCGCCGTTGCGGCCGCGGCAGCGAGCATGGAAGCCCTGGGTTTCAATCACCTGGACCGGAATGCCTATGCACACTGTGCCTCGTCCTCCCGTGTCTTGCTCTCCCAGAAACAGGGCAGGGGGCGCGCACGCGGCGTGAGGGTGACGCCAGCCAGCGTCAGCTCATCGATCACCATCTGCAGCATGCCCTCGATCTTTCCCAGTGTGGCCTCGCTGAGTCCCAGGGTGTTGTTCAGATCGAACGGCACCATGCCGATGATGGTGACATGCTTCGGTGCTTCACCCGATACGGTGAGCAGCGCCAGCAGGTCGGACAGGCCGAGTTGATGGTTGGAGATCTTGGTCTGGAAGAACGCCGGCACCTGCTCGTCGGCAAGTCGCACCAGGGTGCCCGGTGCATCACCGGTGTTAACGCAATCGGTGACGATGAGCCAATCCTTGCCGCGCATGGGACCGAACAACTCGGTGCCTGTGGTACCGCCGTCGATCACTTCCACCCCGGGCGGCAGTTCGTAGCGGCTTTCCAGCAGCTCCGCCACGCGCACACCCACACCCTCGTCTTGCATGAGCACATTGCCCAGCCCCATTACCAGAATGCGCGACATGTGTGGTCTTTCCTCGTTGGCTTGTGCGGACTCGCACCGGGGAGCCAAGCACCCCAGGGCTGGAAGAAGACCTCCAGCCCTGGGATTCGGGTCCTGGCGTGCTTCACACCCCGGCGCGAGAATCTATCTGCCTGATCAGGACACCGCCATGAACAGGCCCGCAGAAGCCATGCCAAAGCCGATGAACCGTGCACCGCGGCCGGCAAGCAGCCAACGGCCCAGGGCAATGCCGCCGAGGTGCAGCAGCACGGTGGCGCCGGCGAAGCCTGCTGCATAGGCGAGCGCACCCGTGCCGGCGCTCATCTCCAGGGCATGGGCCTGACCGTGGAACATGCCAAACAGGGCAATGAGGGTCATGCCCGGCACCAGCGGCATGCGCACGTTGAAGGCCACCAACAACCCGAGCACCACCACGGAGGCCAGGATCAGCGGCTCCATGAGAGGCAGGGCAATGCCGGCGAAGCCCAGCCCGGCGCCGACCAGCATCATGCCCACGAAGGAGGCAGGCAGCGCCCACAGTGCACGACCACCCGCATAGGTAGCCCACAGGCCCACGGCCACCATGGCCAGCAGGTGATCGATGCCACCCAACGGATGCATCGCACCCTGCATGAGGCCGCCCCCCTCGTAGTGTCCGACATGGGCGAAGGCCAGCGTGGGGCTCATCAGCAGCGCCAGTGCGGCGGCGCGAGAAGCGATCTTGTTGTTACGTTCGTTCATCATTGCTCTCCTCGACATCACAGCGCCTTAACCTTGACGATTTCCCGCTGCTCCGTATCCACCATATGGATGGCGCAGGCAATACACGGGTCGAACGAGTGCACGGTACGCAGCACCTCCAGCGGCTTCTGCGGATCGGCCACGGGGTTGTCCATGAGCGACGCCTCGTAGGGACCGATCTCGTCGTTCTGGTCGCGCGGACCGGAATTCCAGGTGCTGGGTACCACAGCCTGGTAATTCTTGATCTTGCCGTCCTCGATCACCACCCAGTGCGACAGCGCGCCGCGCGGAGCCTCGTGGAAGCCGAAGCCACGCACCTCGCCCTTGGGGAACACCGGAGCGTTGAATATCTCAGTGTCGCCCGTGGCGATGTTGTCGACCAGCTTTTGCCACTGCTGCTTGAGGGTGTCGAGCATGACGCTGGCGCGTACCGAACGTGCCGCATGGCGACCGATAGTGGAATGTAGCGCATCGACCGGGATGTTGGGGTTCTTCGCGACGGCGCGCAAGGTCCCCATGGCCTGGTCGAGGTAGCGCTTGGCGCCCTCGTGGCCTGCGGCCACCAGCACGAAAATGTGCGCCAGCGGGCCCACCTGGGCGCGCTTGCCGTAGAAGGTGGGCGCCTTGACCCAGGAGTACTTGCCGTCGTCCTGGAAGTCCGTGTAGTTGGGTTCGGTTTCACCGTCGTACGGGTGCAGCGCGTTCTCGCCATGGTACCAGGCGTGCTTCGAGCTCTCCGCCACGCCGTCGCGGAAGTAGGCGTCACCGTGGGTGCGGATCGGCTTGAAGGTGCTGAGGTCGCCGTTCTCGATGTAACCGCCGGGCATATCGAAAACGGTGCCCTTGCTGTCCTGCGGGCAATCGGGAACGGCCAGGTAGTTGGTGATGCCCTTGCCGTAACCCGCCCAATCCAGATAGAACGCGCCGATGGCGGGCACGTCGGTCAGGTACGCCGACTTCACGAAGTGTTCGAGCTTGTCGATCCAACCCTTGATCATCATCAGCCGTTCCATGTTCAGCACGGACTGGCTGTTCATGTTGATGGCATTGCTGATACCGCCCACGGCCAGGTTCTGGATGTGGGGCGACTTGCCACCCAGCACGGCGACGATCTTGTTGGCGTAGTTCTGCACCTCGAGCGCCTGCAGGTAGTGCGCCACCGCCATGAGATTTACTTCGGGCGGCAGTTTCATGGCCGGGTGCCCCCAGTAACCGGTGGCGAAGGGCCCCAACTGGCCGCTGTTGACGAAGGTCTTCAGGCGATCCTGAACGGCCTTCATCTCGTGTGGACCGTTCAGGTGCCAGTCGGACAGGCTCTCGGCCAGCTGCGCAGCCTTTTTCGGATCGGCCTTGAGGGCAGAGACCACGTCCACCCAGTCCACCGCCGAGAGGTGGTAGAAATGCACGATATGGTCCTGAATGGCGTGCGCGGTCTGGATGACGTTGCGCACCAATTGGGCGTTCACCGGCACTTCCAGGCCGAGGGCGTTCTCCACTGCACGCACGGAAGTGATGGCGTGGGTGGTGGTGCACACGCCGCAGAAACGCTGAGTGAACAGCCAGGCCTCACGCGGATCGCGACCCACCAGGATCTTCTCGATGCCGCGCCACATCTGACCCGATGACCACGCCTTGGTCACCTTGCCGTTATCCACTTCCACATCGATGCGCAGGTGGCCTTCGATGCGGGTTACCGGATCGACCGTAATACGAGTTGTCACGTTGCTCTCTCCTCTCCCAATTCTCTATTAGGCGTGCTTGGCGTCGTGCAGTACCGGCAGCATGCGGACAATCACGATGTAGGCCAGCACCTCAAAAGCCACGATACCCACCGTCACCATGATCTCCGGCACCGAGGGGAAGTAGCTGTAACCCGGCCCCGGATTGAAGGTGATGAGATAGGCGTTGAAGCGCCACAACGCGCCTGCAAACAGCATGGATACCGCCGCAATGAGGAGCGCACGGCCGCTGCTGCGTTTCGCCGGCGAGGACAGCACCACCAGCGGCACCACGAACAGCGCGGTCTCGATCCAGAACATCAGGCTGGCGAAATCGAAAGCGAACACCAGGCCCAATTTGCCGCGCACCAGCAACTCGGCGAAGCGGATCACCAGGTACACCAGGATGAGCCCGGTGATGGCTCGTGAGAGGCCTGACAGCAGATGGCTTTCAGAGGGACGTTTGAAGCCCACCGTAACCATCGACGCCTCAAACAACACGATGGAGAAGCCCATGGTCACCGCAGTGATGATGGCCAGCAGCGGCATCAGCTCCATGGCCTGCCACAGCGGGTTGACCTTGTGCCCCATGGCGATGAGCAGCGAGCCCAGCGAGGACTGATGCATGGTCGGCAGCAGTACACCGATGGCGATGAACAGGAACAGCAGCTTGTTCAGCTTGCGCTGCACATCACGCAGGCCGAGGCGCTCCAGGAATGCGGGTGAGAACTCGATGGCCAGGACCACGATGTAGGCCACGACGCATAGACCCACTTCCAGCATCACCGAGTTGAAGTTCCAGTTCCACGGCAACAGGATGTTGTAGAACTGCCACCAGCGGCCCATGTCGAAGAACGCACCGAAACCACCCAGCGCATAGCCGAGCAGGCTCGCCAGCAACGCCGGCCTTACCAACGGATGGTATTGGCCCTTGTTGAGCACGTAGACGGTGATGGCGAGGGCGTAACCGCCGCACGCGAAGGCCGTGCCCACCACCACGTCGTACACCACCCAGATACCCCAGGCGTACCCGCCGTTCAGGTTCGTCACCGCGCCCATGCCGTCGATGAAACGGATGGCGAGGAAGAAAAACCCGATTGCGGCCAGTGCGCCCAGACCGATCACGGTGGGCGTGAGCATACGTCCGCCCAACGGCTTGAAGGCACTCATGACTCACCTCCGTCGTTCTTGTCGGTATTGCGCCTGACCACGTAGGTGAGTCCGGCGAGCGCGATGGCGGGCAACGCCAGGTAGTTGTAGAGCGTATGCTGCACGCCCTCGGCCACCGACGCCGCGGAGCGTTCGTCGAGCGGCGGCATGCCCAGCTTGTCGAACGGTACGGCGGCGATGTGCAGCACGTTGGTGCCGCCGGCCTCACGCTCACCCCACACGTGCGACAGGTAGGCGGGGGCCGGCTTCTCGTGATGACTGCCGGGGTTGCGTACGTCGCCGCGCGGGTAGTTGTAAACCTCGCCCGGCTTCAGTGTCAGGCGGCGCTTGGCCTCCGCCAGCAGCGCATCACGGGAACCGAACAGGGTCGCACCCGTGGGGCACACCTCGGCACAGGCGGGCATGCCACCCTTGCTGATGCGTTCCACACCGGCCTGGTTGCACATCTGGCACTTGGAAATCTGGCCGAAGGTCTTGTCGTACTGGAACTGCGGCACGTTGTACGGGCAACCCACGGTGCAGTTACGACAGCCGATGCACACATCCGGGTGATGGGTGACGATGCCGGTGATCGGGTCGCGGCGCATGGCCGTGACCGGGCATACGGACACACAGCCCGGGTCCACGCAATGCATGCAACTGCGTTTCTCGAAGGCGAAGCCGTCCGTCACCGCATCCTTGGTGGACGCATTGCCGTCGCGGTGGACCTTGATGACGTTCAGCGTGTCGCCGGAAAGATCACGTGCGGAGTCGTAGTAATCGATGTCGCCGTCGGCCACCGGCGGCATGCCGTTGGTCTCCTTGCAGGCGGCGACGCAGGCCTTGCAGCCGACGCAGAGAGTGGAATCGAACAGCATTCCCACTGCCTGTGGTGCCGGCTCCAGGTTAGGTCGTGCCTCGGCGAGCCCCATCCCGCACAGGGCGGAGGCACCGGCAGCGACCTTGAGGAAATCTCGACGCTTCATGGCAGTCTCCTCAGTCTTGGTTGCTGCCGGACGAATCGCCCTCGGATTTGCCCAGCTTCGAGGCGGCGACCGCACTTGCGCCCACCACCGCGCCTACGGCCGCGCCGGTCACCGCCGCCGCGCCCGCGGTCATACCCGAGGTCCCTTCACGATCCTCGATGGACGGGAAGGTGTTGGGTGGCGTGTGGGTCTTGACCTCGGCCAGACTGAACAGCGGCTTGGCAAACCCGATACCTTCCTGGGCACAACCGAAGCAGGGATGGCCGACGCCTACCGGCCAGGTACCGCCGCCGACATCGTTGAACTCCACGGCCGGGCAGTTGGCGTAGGTTTCAGGTCCCTTGCAGCCCAGCTTGTACAGGCACCAACCCTTGCGGTGGCCTTCGTCACCGAACGCCTCGGCAAAGCGGCCTGCGTCGAAATGCGGACGGCGCTCACAGTTCTCGTGGATCAGGCGACCGTACGCGAATTTCGGACGGCCCTCACCGTCCAGTTCGGGCAGCGCACCGAAGGTGAGGTAGTGCATCACCGTGGCGAGGAAGTTGTACGGATTGGGCGGGCAACCTGGCAGGTTCACCACGGTCTTGCCCGGCAGGATCGCACCGACGCCCTTGGCTTCGGTGGGATTGGGGCCGACGGACTGCACCCCACCCCAGGAGGCACAGGAACCGAAGGCGACGATGGCGGCTGCATGCTCGGCGGCTTCGCGGGTGTGCTCAAGCATGGTCTTGTTGGCAATCTTGCAGTAGATGCCCCCGTCCTTGGTGGGTACCGAACCTTCCACCACCAGCAGGTACTGGCCCTTGTTGGCGGCGATGGACGCGTCTTTCGCGATCTCCACGTCATGGCCGGCGCCGGCATCCAGGGTCTGGTGGTAATCCAGGGAGATCATCTCGAGGATCAGGCGTTCCAGGCTGGGATGCTGACCACGCAACAGCGATTCGGTGGGGCCGGTGCATTCCTGGCCATGCAGCCAGATCACCACCGGGCGTTTACGGGGTGAGGCCACCGCCTCGGCCATGGCCATGGCCTCCGACGTGGACAATCCCATGGTCGCGGCCACCCCGGTACAGAACTTGAGGAAGTCACGGCGGCTGATACCCAGCCGCTGTTCGAGCAATTCGAATTTGTCTTGATTTGTCATCCGATCTTCTCCGCCCCTGGCTCAAAAAATCGAAAAGGAGGTATAACCCGAGCTTCGGTCCTGTGTAGCAATCGGCGTGCCAGCCCTTATGGATGAAACGACCTGGATGGATGAGTGGTGCCGGCGCTGCGGCAGCGGCCCGGGATTCATGAACAATCCTTTGATCCACTTGCGGAAATTCCTTATTCGAAGGTCGCGCGCACACCGCCAACGGGCCTTCCCTGTTCCAGGCACAAAAGCGTGGCCAGCGTGGAAATACCGCAAAACTGCAAATCTTCTTTCCATTGGGTGGATAACGCGTGATGACACTATTCATCACCAACCTGCCAGTTCTGCGGGATTGGGGGTCCGTCTCATCAGAAGCCTCCCACCCGAATAACACAGGTGGTCGTGGTCTTGCCGTGACCTATTGCCATGCTTGTTGAGGTGGAGGACCAGCCGGCGCACCTGGGTCAGCCTTGGGCGGCATCAGGAAGGCACGCTACTGGCCAGGGCGCGGGCATCCACCTGCGCAGGAAAGCGCGGCAACACCACACAGGAGGGATTGAGACAGCAGGCCATGTCGCGGGACGAACGCTGGGCCAGTGACGACGACCTGCTCCGGCGGGTACTGGATGAGTTGTTCACCTTCGTGGCCATGCTGACACCCGAAGGTGAAATCCTTTACGTCAATCAAAGCGCGCTGCGTAGCGTGGGGCGCTCCGCAACGGATGTGGCCGGCATGTCGTTCGCAGCGGCCCCCTGGTGGGACGGTTCGTGGGGAATGCGCGCACGCATCGACGAGGCCGTACGCCGGGCCGCAGCCGGCGACCGGCTGCACTTCGAGGTGCTGCAGTGGGCCTTGGACGGTGAGGCTCATCCGGTGGACCTCCTGATCGCACCGGTGCATGACGACACAGGGAAGATCCTGCGGCTGGTGGCGACCGGCCTGGATATCACCAAACGGGTGCGCGAACAGCAGGCCCTGCGCAAAAACCGCGAAGATCTTGCTCGCGCCCAGGCCGTGGCGCACGTGGGCAGCTGGCGTCTGGACGTGCGTCGCAACCAGCTGCGCTGGTCGGACGAGGTCTATCGCATGTTCGATCTACCCCTCGGCACACCGCTCACCTATGAAATGTTTCTAAGCCAAGTCCATCCCGACGACAAGGAACGGGTCGACGCGGCCTGGCAGGCGGCATTGCATGGCGCCCCCTATGACATCGAGCACCGCATCATCGTAGGTGAAAACGAGAAATGGGTGCGTGAACAGGCCGAACTGGAATTCGGGCCCGGCGACGGGTTGCTGGGCGGCTTCGGCACCGTGCAGGACATCACCGATCGCAAACATGCAGAACAGGAACTGCGCACCTCGCGTGACTTCATCGAGCAGGTCATGGCAAGCGTGGCTACAGCGCCGACGACCTGCTGGGGCGCCCTTTCGCCGAACTGGTGCTGCCCGAGTATCGCGAAGGCATACGTGCCCGTCTCAGCGATTCGATCAGCCGGAACATTCCCATGCATGCGGTGGAGATCGCCATCCGCCACAAGGACGGCTCCGAGCGCATCCTCATGCTGAATGCCACCGGCGTGCAGATGGGCAGTGCCGGCTGTGTGGTCACCGGGGCCCAGGACATCACGGCGCGCAAACGTATGGAGGATCAAATCCGTCACCTGGCGCACCACGACCCACTCACCGGCCTTCCCAACCGTCGGCTGTTCTTCGACCTGGCCAGTACCGCACTGCACCGGGCACACCGCACGGGCAGGCGTTTCGCCGTGCTGTACCTCGATCTCGACAGGTTCAAGCAGATCAACGACACCCTCGGTCACGACATGGGCGATCGCCTGCTTATGCAGGCGGCGGAGCGCCTGCAACGCAAGCTACGCCGTTCGGACTTGGTGGCACGGGTCGGGGGTGACGAGTTCAACGTGTTGCTTGCCGACATCGGCCGGACGGAAAGCGCGGCGGAAGTCGCCGAGCAGGTGCGACAGGCCTTCCGCGAACCCTTCCTGCTGGGCGACGGCATGCATGAAGTGACAGTGAGTATCGGCATCGGCATCTATCCCGAGGACGGCAGGGACCTCGAGACCCTGCTCGCGCGGGCGGACATGGCCATGTACGAGGCCAAGACCCACGGGCGCAATGCCTACCATTTCTTCGACCCGGCCATAGAGGCGCGCGCACAGTCACGCATGCACCTGGAGGCAGAGCTGCGGCATGCCTTGGAATGTGGTGAGCTCGAGCTGTTTTATCAGCCCCAGGTGCACATCGCCACCCGCGACCTGGTAGCGCTGGAAGCACTGGTGCGCTGGCGCCATCCGCAGCGCGGCGTGCGGGCCGCAGCGGAATTCATGTCCGTGGCAGAGGATTGCGGTTTGACGGTGCCCCTCACGCGTTGGGTGCTGGCTACCGCCTGCACACAGTTGCACCAATGGCAGCAACGGGATGCCGCACCGGCGCGGGTAGCCGTCAACCTGTCACGCAAGCAGTTCCATGCCCCCAATCTCTTGGACATGGTGCAGCGCGCCCTCGCCGTATCCGGACTGGCAGCCAATTGCCTGGAACTGGAGGTGGCGGAAGAAACCCTCATGGACGATGCAGAGCACGCCATGGTACGGCTCCAGCATCTCGCGGACATGGGCATGGTGCTGGCCGTGGATAACTTCGGCTGCGGGCGCACCTCGCTGCGCTGGCTGCAGCGCATGCCGATCCAGCGCGTGAAAGTGGACAAGGGCGTCGTGCACGGCCTGGGCCTGGATGGTCACGACCTGCCCGTGGTGCGGGCGGTGATCGGGCTTTCCCACAGCCTGCACATGGGCGTGGTGGCCGAAGGCGTGGAGACCGCGATGCAGTTGTCGCTGCTGGCGCAACACGGCTGCGACGACGCCCAGGTTTTTTTGTTCGAGAGCCCACGCCCCGCCGCAGGCATCGAGCACATCCTCTTCACCGGCCCGTAGGCATGCCGCGCCTTGCCGGTGCACTCAGCCGCACGGCACCCCCGTCGCGGCGCAACGAAGCATGCATGCCCCCTCGGTAAACCTGCCAGTCCCTTGCGGTACCGCTGCCTGCATGAAGTCATGGAAGTGAGCCGGGCTTTTTCAAGAACCGCGGCCTGTGCGAACCCGGTGTGATGGGCAAGGCTTTGGGCATAAGAGGTGATGCGGCATGACACGAAACCTCGATCTGAACGACGCGTCGACCGAGGAGTTGCAGCAGGTCTGCGACTTGCGCGCAACCACCGCGCGCACCATCGTCCGTTTCCGACCGTTCCGCCACATCGACGAGTTGGAAAAGGTGCCTGGGATGAATGTGCAGGATGTCATCGCCCTGAAACGCTTGGGATGCATCATCCACGTGCGGGATTTCGACGCGTGAATGTCACCTTCTACGACGCCAATCCGCGGTTACGACGGGAGCGCGGTGCCAATTTCGGACGCGTGCTGGCGCGGTTCTTCGCGAACGGTCGTGAGCACGACCCGGTGGTGGTGGAATTCATGCACCCGGATGTGTACCGGGTGGACGAGGTTCAGGTGGAGGTACTAAATCCCGAGGAGTTCCCGGACGGTGTCTCGGACGCTTTCGTGGAAGCGGCTCGCCGCTACTACGCGCGGACCCTTGCCGGCGAGGGCAGGCAGGTACGGGGCTATGAGGGTGAGCCGGCCGCGCCGATCGGCACGGCCTGGTCGGTGGACGTGGACGCGCGGGAACGCGACAATTGATACCGCTTGTAATGGCGGGAAACTGGTCTACTCTTACGTGTTTGCCTTACGCCTTCGAGAATGGAATATAAGCACACCATGAACAACGGAAATCTGGAATTGCAGTTCGAAGAGCAGATCGAGGAATTGAAGGACAGATTGCACGAATGCCTCAATGCCCCGGCGGGCGCGGATGCCCACCTTGCCCGGGGAATCCTGGAAGGCCTCATCGCGGACTATCAGGCGCAACTGGCCGGGATGCGTGCCGCACGCGAGACGCGGCCAGAGATGTCACGTAGCTTCGCAACGTGACCTACGCAGGACCGCAGCGCCGCAGGTCACGTTGGCGCGCAGCGCCTACGTGACAATGCGGTCACGCCGCTTCACAGCGTAACCTGCTCAACCCACGAATAATCAGGCGACGATGACGTTATCGAGGTGCGCCGCAAAAATGCGCCGCGCCTGTTCGATGCGGGTCTTCGACGGCGGCGCCAGGCCTTCCAGGGGGTAGGGCCGGCCGAGTGCCGCATACTTGTGAACGCCGAGGGTGTGGTACGGGAGGATTTCCACGCGCTCGACGGTCTTGTAACCCGCGAAGTGGCGCGCCCACTGCTCCAGGAATTCCGGCTGATCCGTCCACCCGGGCACGAGCACATAGCGCAGCCACATGGGTTTGCCGGAACGCTCGCGATACTCGGCATTGAGCAGCACATTGCGGTTGCCGGCGCCCGTGAGCTTGCGGTGCCAGTCGTCATCGATGTGCTTGACGTCGAGGATGACCAGGTCGGTCATGTCGTACAGCGCGTTTACCTGGGGGTTGTAGATCACGCCGTTGGTATCGAGGGCCACGTTGAATCCCCGCTCGTGCACCAGGGGAAACAGTTCCTGCAGCGCCGGCGTCTGCAAGGTGGGCTCGCCGCCTGACACGGTGAGCCCGCCCTTGGTACCGAAGTAGGGTCTTTCCTTCTCCAGCAGCTCCAGAATCTGCTCGTTGCTGTAGAACTTCGCCTTGGCCTGATCGCAGGGCTGCGTGTCCGGATTGTGGCAATACAGGCAACGCAACGGACACCCCTGCAGGAACACCACCAGCCGGATCCCGGGTCCCTCGTGGGCCCCGAAGGTTTCGATGGAATGGACCCGGAGCATGTCACAGGCTGGTGTGGAAGGTGCGTGCGATCACTTCCTGTTGGTGTTGCCTGCTCAGACGCGTGAAGTTGACCGCGTAGCCGGACACGCGGATGGTGAGCTGCGGGTATTCCTCAGGGTGCTCCATGGCCTTGAGCAATGTGTCACGGTCAAGCACGTTCACGTTCAGGTGATGTGCCTGCTTGGTGAAGTAGCCGTCCAGTAGCGCGGTCATGTTCTGCACCCGGTCTTCCTCGGTATCGCCCAGGGATTTGGGCACGATGGAGAAGGTGTTGGAAATACCATCCCGCGCATCGAAGAAATTCAACTTTGCCACCGAGTTGAGCGAGGCGATGGCGCCGGATTGATCGCGCCCGTGCATGGGATTGGCGCCGGGTGCGAAGGGCTCACCCGCCTTGCGGCCGTCCGGCGTCGCGCCGGTCTTGCGCCCGTACACCACGTTGGAGGTGATGGTGAGTACGGACAAGGTGGGTGTGGCGTTGCGGTAGATGTAGTGACGACCCAGCTCCTTGTTGAAGCGCTCCACCAGTTCCACGGCGATACCGTCCACGCGATCGTCGTCGTTGCCGAACATGGGAAACTCGCCTTCCACCTTGAAATCGGTGGTGATCCCGTGCTCGTTCCGCATGGGCATGACCTTGGCGTGCCGTATGGCGGAGAGCGAGTCGGCGGTGACGCTCAGACCCGCGATACCGAAGGCCATGTTGCGTTTCACCTCGCTGTCCATGAACGCCATCATGGAACGTTCGTAGTAGTACTTGTCGTGCATGTAGTGAATCACGTTCATGGTGTTCACGTAGGCCTCGGCCACATAAGCCATGCACTTGTCGAAGCGCTTGCGCACCTCGTCATAGTTAAGCGGCCCCTCCGGCAGTGGCTCGATGTCCGGCACGATGCGGCTACCGGTGATCTCGTCCCGGCCCTCGTTGAGTGCAAGCAGCAGGGTCTTGGCGAGATTGCAGCGTGCCCCGAAGAACTGCATCTCCTTGCCCGTTTCCATCATGGACACACAGCAGGCCACGCAGAAGTCGTCGCAGGCGCCGGCAGCACTCATGAGCGCGTCGTTCTCGTACTGCAATGACGAGGTATCGATGGAGACTTTGGCGCAGAAGCGCTTGAAGCCCTCGGGCATGGCCGGATGCCACAGGATGGTAAGGTTTGGTTCCGGCGCAGGGCCAAGGTCGTAAAGGGTCTGCAGAAAGCGGAAGCTGGTCTTGGTGACCTTGGTCTTGCCATCGCTGAACATGCCGCCGATGGACTCGGTCACCCACGTGGGATCGCCTGCAAACAACTGGTTGTATTCCTCCATGCGCAGGTGGCGCACCAAACGCAACTTCATCACGAAATGATCGATGAGTTCCTGTGCCTGGGTTTCGGTGAGGAGCCCGGCGTTGAGGTCGTGTTCGATGAAGATGTCGAAGAAGGTGCTGACATTGCCCAGGCTCATGGCGGCCCCATCCTGTTCCTTCACGGCGGCCAGGTAGGCCAGGTAGGTCCACTGGATGGCCTCGCGGGCGGTCTGGGCGGGACGGCTCACGTCGAAACCGTAGGCGGCCGACATCTCCTTCACTGCCGCGAGGGACCTGATCTGCTCGGCAATCTCCTCCCGCAGACGGATGACGTCTTCGGTCATGGCGCCGGTCAACCGGGCCCTGTCGGCCTCCTTCTCCTCGATGAGCCGATCGGCGCCATACAGCGCGAGCCGACGGTAGTCACCGATGATGCGCCCACGCGCATAGTTGTCGGGCAGCCCGGTGATGATGCCGCTCTTGCGCAGCCCCTTGTGCTCGTCGGTGTAGGCGTCGAACACGCCATCGTTATGGGTCTTGCGGTACTTGCGGCACATATCGACCACGGCCGCGTCGATCTCGTAGCCGGCCTGCTTGCAGGCCTCCGCCGTCACGCGCCAGCCACCGAACGGTTTGATGGACCGGCGCAACGGTGCGTCGGTCTGCAGGCCGACGATCTTCTCGCGCGCACGATCGATATACCCCGGCGCATGGCTGGTCACGGTGGAAATGGTGCGGGTGTCCACGTCGAGCACGCCGCCGCGGGCACGCTCCTGGCGCAGCAATTCCTGGCATGTCGTCCACAACGCCTTGGTGTCTTCGGTCGGGCCCTGGAGAAAACCGTGGTCGCCGGTGTAGGGCGTGATGTTGTAGTAGACGAAATCACGTACGTTGATCTCGTCCTGCCAACGATGAGGCTTGAAGATGTCTTCGAGTTGGGCAGTTTTGCGATCCATGATGTCGGAACCCCAAGCGGGAACGGGGCCGTGGCGGCCCCCATGCAGGCGCATGCGCCACTGCGCAACGCGCGCCCTCCGGTAGATTCAGACTGCATGCCTGCGAATGCCATTGCGCACGGAGCCACCCGCGTTCGTTCGGAGCAGTCGCGTCGTGAATTGATGGCGGACACCCATGCCATCAGTTCGCGCTGATAGCGATCTGCTCCCTGCTCTCTCGAACATGGCCCCGCCCAAGCCCGCATTCAAGTCGGCGAAAATCGCGGGCTTAGCCCGCTCCTACTATTGTTTATCCGAGTAATCCGACCCCACAGGGCCAAGTCATGACGCGCGCGCAACTCAAATACATTTTTTCCTTTGAAGAAGGCGACGGTAAGAACAAGAAATTGCTTGGCGGCAAGGGCGCCAACCTGTGCGAGATGACCCAGATCGGCATCAACGTGCCGCCGGGTTTCGTGATCACCACGGAGGCCTGTCTCGCCTATCTGGACAGCCCCGACCGCAGGCTGCCGGAGGGCCTCATGGAGGAGGTACGCAGCCACGTCGGTGAACTGGAAAAAAAGACGGGAAAATCCTTCGGCGGCGCCGACAACCCTCTGCTGGTGTCGGTGCGCTCCGGCTCGGCCATGTCCATGCCCGGCATGATGGATACCATCCTGAACCTGGGCCTGAATGACCAGACTCTGGCCGGGCTCATCCGCCAGACCGGCAACGAGCGCTTTGGCTATGACGCCTACCGGCGCTTCATCCAGCTGTTCGGCAAGGTGGCCTTGGGCGTGGCTGATGAGTACTTCGATGAACACTTCGAGGCGGTGAAACGCCGCGCCGGTGTGAAGGCCGACATCGGCTTGTCCGCCGAGGACCTCAAGGAGATCTCCCAGTTGTTCCTGCAGGTGGTGCAGGAGCAGACGGGCAAGCCCTTCCCGTCCGACCCCATGGACCAGCTCGAATACGCCATCCGCGCCGTGTTCAATTCATGGATGGGCAAGCGTGCCGTGGATTACCGGCGCGAGTTCAAGATCACACCGGACTTGGCCAACGGCACGGCCGTGAACGTGGTGACCATGGTGTTCGGCAACATGGGTAACGACTGTGCCACCGGCGTGGGCTTCACCCGCGACCCGGGCACGGGCGAGAACGTGATGTTCGGTGAATATCTGGTGAACGCCCAGGGCGAGGACGTGGTGGCCGGTATTCGCACGCCGAAGCCGGTCGCCGCCATGCAGGAGGAAATGCCCGAGCTCTATCGCCAGCTCGTGGACCTGCGCAACAAACTGGAAGGTCATTACAAGGAAGTGCAGGATTACGAATACACCATCGAAAAAGGCGTGCTCTATTGCCTGCAGACGCGCAACGGCAAGATGAATGCCACCGCCATGGTACGCACCTCGGTGGAGATGGCCCACGAGGGCCTCATCGACCGTGCACGGTCCCTGCTGCGCATTGAGCCCGAGTTGCTCGAACAGCTGCTGCATCCCCGCCTGGATCCGATGCACAAGGCCTCTCCCGTGGCTCAGGGCCTCGCCGCCTCGCCGGGCGCCGCCTCGGGCAAGGCCGTGTTCGATGCCGACCGTGCCGAATTGCTGGGGCGTGCAGGCCAGAAGGTGATCCTGGTGCGTGAGGAGACCAAGCCCGAGGACATCCACGGCTTCTTTGCGGCACAGGGCATCCTCACCAGCCGCGGCGGCAAG
Source organism: Thiohalomonadaceae bacterium (assembly GCA_041677345.1). Lineage (GTDB taxonomy): Bacteria > Pseudomonadota > Gammaproteobacteria > Thiohalomonadales > Thiohalomonadaceae > JALOAT01. The sequence continues at coordinate 9,541 of JBAYQE010000027.1, read as the reverse complement.
ACCTCGCACGCGGCGGTGGTGGCACGCGGCATGGGCAAACCCTGCGTGGCCGGCGCCGAAGGCATCGCCGTGAACGTGAAGGCGCGCATGGCGGCCATTGGCGAATCCGTCATCAACGAGGGAGAGGTGATCACCATCGACGGCACCACCGGCAACGTGTACGTGGGCGAGATCCCCACCGTGGAGCCGGAGTTCTCGGACAATCTGCGTACCCTGCTGGGCTGGGCCGATGAGGTGGCGCGCATCAAGGTCATGGCCAATGCCGACACGCCCGACGCCTCGCGCAAGGCCCGCAGCTATGGTGCGGTGGGTATCGGCCTGTGCCGCACGGAGCGCATGTTCAATGCGGTGGAGCGTCTGCCCGTGGTGGTGGACATGATCCTGGCGGACACCCTGGAAGAGCGGCGCGATGCCCTGGATCGGTTACTGCCCATGCAGCGTTCCGATTTCAAGGAGATGTTCAAGGTCATGTCGCCGCTGCCGGTGACGGTACGTCTGCTCGACCCGCCCATGCACGAGTTCCTGCCGACGGCGGAGCAGCTCACGGATGAACTGTCACACCTGCGCAATCTGCAAGTGAACCTGCAGGGCATGACGGAACTGGTGGCATCACTGCGCCTGCTGCGCCCCGGCTCCCGTCATGTGGACATGCCGGCGCCCTTCGACGTGTTCAATGCCAGCCTGGTGGGCGAAGCCATCGCCAAGAAGGAACGCATGCTCGCCAAGGTGCGCCTGCTGTCCGAGGTGAATCCCATGCTCGGTCATCGTGGCGTACGGCTTGGCATCACGTACCCCGAGATCTATCGCATGCAGATCCAGGGTGTACTGGAAGCGGCGGCTGAATGCCTGCGCGAAGGCATCGAGGTCCACCCGGAGATCATGGTGCCCCAGGTTATCAGCGCGGCGGAACTGGATATCATCAAAGAGATCGTGGACGACGTGCGGCATCAGGTGCAGACCCAATACGGTCTGGAGTTGTCATTCAAGTTCGGCACCATGGTGGAAACCGTACGGGCCTGCCTGCGTGCCGAGCGCATGGCGAGCGTGGCTGAGTTCTTCTCCTTCGGCACCAACGACCTGAGTCAGGCTGCTTTCTCGTTCTCACGCGAGGACGCGGAAAACAAGTTCCTGCCCCAGTACATCGCCCGCGGCATCCTGCGTGACAACCCGTTCGAGGCGCTGGACCACAACGGCGTGGGCAAGCTCATGACCATGACCGTCAACGACGGGCGCAAGACGCGAGCGGACCTCAAGGTGGGCATCTGCGGCGAGCACGGCGGTCACCCGCGCTCCATCCACCTCTGCCATCGCCTGGGATTGGATTACGTGTCGTGCTCCGCCCCACGCGTGCCGGTGGCGCGACTCTCCGCGGCACAGGCGAAGCTGCGCGAGGAGGATCCGACCGTGTTCCAGTAACGGTCGGTGCTTGACCGGGAAACTTATTCAACACAGAGGCACAAAGACGCAGAGAACGCGGAGAAACGAATTCAGGAAGGTGTGAGGTTTGCCGAATGGCCGGCCTGCATTGCACCTCTCTGTGTTCTCTGCGTCTCTGCGTTGGATTTTTGCCCCCTCAATTGACTGCGCGGGTCTCCTCGCCGGGGACGAACAACAGATTCGGCCCGCTGCGCGCGTAACCTTCGGCAGCCAGTGCCAGGTCCAGGTCCAGGCTGGCGAGGTCGTCGGCCACGGCATCGGCTGCCGCATCGCGATCGCGGTGGATCACCTTCAGATAGCTGTGGCAATCATCGCAGGCCTCGGCACGCACCAAGGTGTCGCCGTGTGCGGCGCTGAAATAGGCGATGCCCTTCTCCCCGTCACAGTGACTGCAGCGGATGCGCGCCAACTGCCATTCACTCTCGCACAGACTGCAATGCAAGAAACGCAGCCCCTGGTGCGGCCCGCTCCCGTGCACCACGCTCGCCACCGGCGCACTGCCGCATACCGGGCACAGCGGCGAAGGGTGTGACACTGCGATTTCGTCCGTGCTCAGTGCGGCGGCCATGCGCACCCAGTAGACCTGGAGTGCCGCGACGATCAGCGGATCGGCCACGGGATCACGCATGGGATCGGCGCCGCGCAGGGCGCGGCTCGCCATGGTCTCCAAGGTTTTCGGGGCAGCCGCCACCAGCGCGTCGATGACCTTGCGGGTGGCCGCCGGGGCATGGGGTGCCACGACGGCGAGCAGCCGCCGCAATACGTGCTGCCAGGGGTGCGCCCGCGGCCAATGTTGCGCCGCTAGTGGCGCCTGTCCTTCGGTGCGCAGGCGCAAAGCGAGGTCGTGGTCGGGCGTGGCGAAGGCCAGTTCCTCGTCCTTGACCAGGCGTTGCTGCGCCTCGGCAAGACGCGCCATGAAGGTCAGGTAGTCCTCCATGGCGTGGCCTGGCGCCAATTGCGCAAGACGCCGCGCCCGGTGACCAAAGGTGTCGACGGGAGCAAGCCGCAGCGGGGATGGCGGCGTGTCCGGTGAGACGATCTCGCCGGGTTTGACGATGGCACTCATTCCTTGCTTCCTTCCAGCTGTTGTCGATACCACAGGGCATGGTGTTTGCGCGCCCACACCTCGGTGACGTCGCCGCGCACCATGGCGCGCATAGTTCCCCGCACCCACAGGGCGGCGTAGATGTGCACGATGATGCTCAGCAGCAGCACGACGGCCGCCAGGGCATGCAACACGACCGCCACACGCGCCAGTTCCACGGGCACCAGCGGTGCGAAGTACGGCTGCCAGAAGGCAAGCCCGGTGAAGAGCAGCACGCTCATGGCGGCGACCATGATCCAGAACACCAGCTTCTGGCCGCCGTTGTAGCGACCCGCCGGCGGCAGTCGTTCGTGGCGACCACTCACCACGTCAGCCGCTTTCGCGAGCCACTGCCGATCACTCGGCGTCATGCGGTTGTGCCGTCCCAGCCGCACCGCGAGCGCGATAAAAGAGATGAACATCACCACGCCGATGAACGGGTGCAGGATGCGGGCCCATGTCCCGCTGCCGAAGAACTGGGTCAGCCAGTACATGGACGGATGGAACAACGCCAGCCCGGATGCCGCCACCAGCACGAAGGTGATGACCACGGTCCAGTGGTTGATGCGCTGTGCCGCGTCGTAGCGTGGCAACAACCTGCGTCCCCGCTTCATGCGTCACCTCCCTTGCCCTTGTTGCCAGGTGCGGGGACGTCGTCATCGCCCTCCGCCTCGTTGGGTCCCACCTTGAGGAAATGGAAGAATGCGCCGATGGCGGTGAGGCCGAGCGCCGCCAGCCCCAGGGGTTTGGTGATGCCCTTCCACAATTCCACCAGCGGGCTGATGTGCGGGTCCTTGGGCAGGCCGTATTTCTCCGGCCGGTCGGCATGTTGCAGCACGTATATGACGTGCGTGCCGCCTACGCCCGGCGGATCATACAAGCCGGCATTCGTGAAGCCGCGACTGTTCAGGTCGGCGATGCGCGCGTCTGCGTGACGGATCATCGCCTCCTTGCTGCCGAAGTGGATGGCGCCGGTGGGACAGGTCTTCACACACACCGGCTCCAGGCCCACGCCGATACGATCAGAGCACATGGAGCACTTGTAGGCCTTTTCGTCCTGCTTCGAAATGCGCGGGATGTTGAACGGGCAACCGGTGACGCAGTAACCGCAGCCGATGCAGTTGTGTTGCTGGAAGTCCACGATGCCGTTCGAATGCTGGATGATGGCCCCCGGGGACGGGCAGGCCTTGAGGCAGCCGGGGTCGCCGCAATGCAAGCAACCGTCCTTGCGGATCAGCCATTCGAAGTCGTACGGCCCGTTTTCCACCTCAGTGAAGCGGATCAGCGTCCAGGTGTGCTCGTTGAGGTCCGACGGGTTGTCGTACACACCCACGTTGCTGCCGATGTCGCCGCGCAGATCGTTCCACTCCATGCATGCCACCTGGCAGGCCTTGCAGCCGATGCATTGGGAGATGTCGATGAGCTTGGCGACCTGGGTGGTGCGCCGGACGCCGGGCGGCGGTGTGGTCGTTGCCGAGCGGCGGGTCACATCAAGGGCTTGAGCTGCCATCGCACGCCTCCTCAGGCTTTCTCGACGTTGACCAGGAACGCCTTGAACTCCGGCGTCTGGGCGTTGGCGTCACCGACGAAGGGCGTCAGGGTGTTCGCGAGGAAGCCCTGCCGCGCCACGCCCGTGAAGCCCCAGTGGATGGGAACACCCACGGTGTGGACCACCTTGCCGTCCACCTGCAGCGGCTTGATGCGCTTGGTGACCACGGCCACGGCCTTGATGGCGCCGCGCGTGGTGCTCACCACGACGGTTTCGCCGTTGCGTATGCCCTTCTCCTTCGCCAGGCCTTCGCCGATCTCCACGAACTGGGCGGGCTGCACGATGGCGTTGGCCACCGCGTGCTTGGTCCAGAAGTGGTGATGCTCCGTGAGGCGATAGGTGGTGGCCGCGTAAGGGTATTTCTCCGCCTTGCCGAAGTTGTTCCAGTCGCCCGGGAACACGCGTGCCGCCGGGTTGTGGGTGGCCTTCGGATTGTCGGGATGCAGCGGGTTGTAGCCGAGCGGCGATTCGAACGGCTCGTAATGCTCCGGGAACGGGCCTTCGGCCATGCCGCCCAGGGCGAACAGCTTGCCCACCCCTTCCGCGTTCATGATGAACGGATTGACGCCTTCTTCCGGTGCCGCGTTCGGGCGCATGTCCGGTACATCGGCACCGGTCCACTTCACACCATTCCAGAAGATCAAGGCACGCTTCTTGTCCCAGGGTTTGCCGGACGGGTCCGCCGACGCACGGTTATAGAGAATGCGACGGTTGGCCGGCCACGCGTAACCCCAGTTCGGATACATGCCCAGGCCCGACGGATCCGAGGTGTCGCGGCGCGCCATGAGGTTGCCGGCCTCGCTCCAGGAACCGCTGTACAGCCAGTTGCCGCAGGCGGTGGAACCGTCGTCGCGCAACTGGGCGAAGCCCGCCAATTGCTCGCCGGCCTTGGCGAGCACCTTGCTGCTGTCCTTGGTGTCGGTCAGATCGGCGAGCGCATAGCCCGACACCTCGCGCGCCACCTCCTCCGCGGCGGGATTTTCCGGGTTGCGATACGGCCAGTGCAGCTTGAGCACCGGGTCGGTAAACGCACCGCCTTCCGCCTCATAGGCGGCGCGCAGGCGCTGGTAGAGCGCGGCCATGATCTCGCCGTCGGTCTTTGCCTCACCGGGCGGATCCACGGCCTTCTGCTTCCAGCTGATCACGCGGCCCGAATTCGTGAACGACCCCGACTCCTCCGCGAAGCAGGCCGCCGGCAGGCGAAACACCTCGGTCTGGATATTGGCCGGGTCCACATCGTTGAACTCGCCGGCGTTGCGCCAGAACTCCGAGGTCTCTGTGGCAAGCGGATCGATTACCACCAGGTACTTCAGCTTGGCGAGGCCCTGGGCGATCTTCGCCTTGTGCGACATGGCAGCGATGGGATTGAAGCCCTGGCAGAAAAAGCCGTTGAGCTGCCCCATGTGCATGCGTTCGAAGATGTGCAGGGTGTCGTAGGGCTTGTCGATCTTCGGCAGCCAGTCGTAGGCGAAGTTGTTGTCCTTCGTCGCCACCGGCCCATACCACGCCTTCATGAGGCTGGCCTGGAACTTGGGGAAGTTCTGCCAGTAACTCATCTGCCCCGGCCGCAGCGGCTTGGGCGAACGCGCGGCGAGGTAGGCCTGGTAATCCTGCTCGTCGTCGCCGGGCAGGCGCATGTAGCCCGGCAGGTTGTTGGTGAGCAGGCACATGTCGGTGATGCCTTGCACGTTGGCGTGGCCGCGCAAGGCGTTTACGCCGCCGCCGGGCTTACCCATGTTGCCGAGCAGCAACTGGATCATGGCCATGGTGCGGATGTTCTGGGATCCCACGGAATGCTGGGTCCAGCCCAAGGCGTACATGATGGTCATGACCTTGTCGGGCGCGGAGGTCTCCCCGATCATCTCGCACACCTTGAGGAAACGGTCCTCGGGTGTACCGGTGATCCGGCTTACCATCTCCGGCGTGTAACGGGAGAAGTGCTGTTTCAGCAACTGCATGACGCTGCGTGGATGGCGCAGGGTTTCGTCCACCACCGCGTAGCCGTCAGCGCCGATTTCGTAGCCCCAGGTGCTGCGGTCGTACTTGCGGTTGGCCGCGTCGTAGCCGCTGAACAGGCCGTTCTCGAAATCAAAGTCCTCGCGCACCAGGAACGCGGCATTGGTGTAGTGCCGCACGTAGTCGTCGTGGATCTTGCCGTTGCTAAGCAGGTAGTTGATTACACCGCCCAGGAATGCGATATCGGTGCCCACACGGATGGGCGCGTAATAATCGGCCACCGCCGCGGAACGCGTGAAACGTGGATCGACCACCACCAATCGGGCACCACGCTTCGCCTTGGCCTCTACTACCCACTTGAAGCCGCAGGGATGGGCCTCGGCGGCGTTGCCGCCCATGATGAGGATCAGATCGGCATTCTTGATGTCGACCCAGTGATTGGTCATCGCGCCTCTACCGAACGTCGGGGCAAGACTTGCCACCGTCGGCGAGTGTCAGATGCGGGCCTGGGTATCGAGTGCGACGATGCCGAGGGAGCGCACTACCTTGTGGGTGATGTAGCCGCTTTCGTTGCTGGCGGCGCTGCTGGCGAGAAAGCCCGTAGTGAGCCAGCGGTTCACGGTCTGGCCCTTGTCGTTGCGCTGCTGGAAATTCGCGTCGCGATCCTGCTTCATGAGCGCGGCGATACGGTTGAGGGCGTCATCCCAGGAGATGCGCTGCCATTTGTCGCTGCCGGGTGCGCGGTACTCCGGGTACTTGAGGCGGTTGGGGCTGTTGATCATGTCCATGAGGCCGGCGCCCTTCGGACACAAGGTGCCGCGGTTCACCGGATTGTCGGGATCGCCTTCCACGTGAATGAGCGCGGGCTTGCCGTTCTTGGAACCATCCCCCAGGGTGTACAGCACCACGCCGCAGCTCACCGAGCAGTAGGGACAGGTGCTGCGCGTCTCGCGCGTGCGCGCCAGCTTGAAGGCGCGCGTCTGTGCCAGCACGGGTGCGGGCGAGAAGCCCATCACCGCGAGCGTGGACGAGCCGAGCCCGCCCGCGCATATCTTGAAGAAATCCCGCCGTGAAACATCCATCACTGTTCCTCCATTGGTGACGACGATGAGCGTTCGCGGAACACCGTCACGCGCTGCCGGTGGACGAGAAGCCAGGAAGATGCGCCGAGGCCGGCATCAGCAGGGCTGATGATGACTTGCCGCTGAGGTTATGCCTCGGGGTGAGTCGAAGTATAGATTCCGTTAAAGACTCGTCCAGGAAGCATTGATGTATTGCGGGAAATCAGCATTTCAGCAGATTCATGGACACTGATGCGTCGGTGACCAAACCCAGGGAGCGGCATGAAAGTGGACTGTCTCAGGCATGATCGCTGTCACGACTGAGTAGAGCGTGTTACGGGATTGCAACCACGGCCGTAATCCCCCGGCTCCGCTACCTCGAAGTTCCACGCGTCGTCCCAGCGGATAATCTCAGCCAAAGTATCGAGGTCACCGGGGACCAGCATCTTGTCCGCAGGGGCGCTTATGGCGACGCGAACGCGAACATGCCATCGAATGCCTTCCAAAATCGTTCCCAAAGGTTGCGATCGCCTGGTCGGCGAAGGTCACTCGCCGGCGCAGCCGCTGTTCGGCCAGGGTGTTGCCCGCATATATCGCACGAAAGCGATCGAACGGCTGGAGACGCTACCAGCGCCGACGCGTCCAGGCACGCCTCTGTTCCGGGCTGGGGTTGATGACTCCGTAGGTCATGCACAAGGCTTCCTTGTCATGGGCGGTTTACTATGGGCAAACGCCTCGTCGTGCCGGGCGATAGAAGACCGATCAGCTCCGCGCAGCAACTCGACCATAGTCGAATAGCCGCCAATATCTCTCGAGTGCCCCGCCCCTCACGCGGCCGACGTCAATCCTCGGGTTCATCCTCGTAGCGCTGATCAGGGGGCATGAGGATGGAGACATCTGCATGATCGAAGTTTCGCACGGCGGAAAATATTGCAGGGTCAATGGCGCCCATGTTCTCGATTTGGGTTACCTGTTCACCCGAAAGGCCGGTCAAGACATCGAGCAACGACGACTCGGTGAAGGTAGGCGTGTCTATGTGCTGTGGCTTAGCGGGAAACACGACAATCGGCCGCCTCAGCTCACCAAGGGTACCCTTTATTGCCGAGAGGAACGCAGAGTGTGCCACCACATCTGCCTCTGCCTCCGAGGCAGCCGGTAACTTCTGACGCTTCGCGATGATGCTTCCTTCGTAAGAGGTTACGTGCACGTCACCGCTCGTGGCTGACGTCACGATCCGGTCTATTTCGATGGATTCGTCATTCTCGAATCTGATATTGCCCTGTTGGGCCTTCAAGTTGACGGTCACCTTTCCGGTGTTGCTGATGCCGATATCTCCGCCGGCAGAAACAACGTTAAGCATATTGGTACGGGTGCTCAAGCGAGCATCAACAGCACCCACCCCGGTCCCCGCGTTCATATCGATCCGTGGGGCTGAGATGAGAACGTCTCCATCATGGAAAATTCCGTTCGTTGAATTCAGGTTAACCGTTCCTCGCGAATCAATATTACCGGACAGGCGCATATCGGCCGCATGGATGGTGACGTCGCCGGAGGACTGGATGCCATCGATGTGCAGCGGGTTGGCGGAGTCGTCCGTGGACACTCGCAAATCCAGCGAATCTGCCTCGTGTATTTGCAGGCGTTCGAGGACAACTTTTGCGGCTTCGGTTTGTGAAACTGCGTCCGCAGACGAGAGCGTCAGTTTTTTCGCCGCCAGGTTCGAAAAACTGGTGGCTGTGTCGTTTCTCAAAATAACGTCCCCTGCAGCCTTAAGGTCCAAATCTCCTGACAGCCGGTTATTGCCGTCGAGCACAATGTCATGGCCGCTCAGGCTCACGTCACTTGCGGAGAGCAGAGAGGTACCGGATGCTTGGCTGATGTCATTGCCCGCAGCGACACTCAGGCTTCCACCGACGTCCATTCCGCCGAGCGTCGCATCGCCCTCCACGTCGATGCTTGCCTTACCGGCACCCGTGCTGAGCGTAGCGTCGGTGGCATAGCTTGCGCCCGAAGCGATGAAATCGGCCCCACCTGTATGGATGTTTTCGGCCACCGCCACGGCACCCAGACCTCCAGCAATACTGATGGTGAGCTGGTCGTCACTTGCTACCGGATCACTGTCGTAAATTCCGCCTCCTAGGGTAACGCCATCGCCGGCGTTGACCGTCAGCGTGCCTGCCCCGATGCCGTCGTAGTCGATGCCCCCGTCGAGGGCGGCGCCGGCGCCGGCGGTGATCGTCAGGTCGTGGGTCAGGGCCAGCCGCTCGGCTGCGCTGAGGTTCACTTGGTTCGTACCGGCAATGGTCTGGGACTCGCCGCTGCCGTGGAGCTTCAGCGTCTGCGCGCTCAAGGTGATGTCGGCTGCGGCGTCGGGATCGGCAGGGGTCGCACCCTGGGCCGATACGTTGCCTTGCAGTTTCAGCATGCCGTTGTCGGCCAGGAGTGTGATGGCGC
>JBAYQE010000026.1:0-32069 GCA_041677345.1 Thiohalomonadaceae bacterium | reverse complement strand
GCCTGTCCCTGGAACCCGCCACCCCCGCCGGCGCACGCACCCTGGCCTGCCTTCAGGAGATCAACCACGGAGGCCAGGGAGAAGCAATGTAGGAGCGGGCTCAGCCCGCGATTAGCCGCCGGTGGCCCGCCAATCGCGGCCTTAGGCCGCTCCTACATCGGAAACAGAAGACGGGTGTAAGGAAACGGAAGCGTATTTCGCTCCGTAGCCTCCGGGGTTTGTCTTCTTTGCATCGGCCGCCGTATGAGGGTTGACCTTTGGTTTTCTTGCGACTAAGTTAGCAAAAAACCTCGACAGCGGCAGAAGAATCCGTTGCATCCCTTTAAGCGGAAAGAAGATTTCGGTTTCAGTAGCCAACGCCGCGCTGCCCTGGGCACCCTGGCGGGATTGCTGCTGCTGCCTGTCGTGCCCCGTGTCCTTGCCGCCGGCGGTGTGCAGGTGAACGGCGTACGCATGTGGCCGTCACCGGAGTCCACTCGTCTGGTCTTCGATCTCTCGGCACCCGTCGAACACACCCTGTTCACCCTCGCCAACCCCGAACGGGTGGTCATCGATATCACCGCGGCAACCCTCAGCAGGTCGCTGGCGGGTCTTGATTACTCCCAGGGCTTGCTGAAAGGCATCCGCACCGCACGTCAGGAAAACGACGTGCTGCGCGTGGTGCTCGATCTCAAGCAGAAGGTGCGACCCAAGAGTTTCGTGCTGCGCCCCAACGCAGAGTACGGTGACCGCCTGGTCATCGACCTGGAAGATCCCACGGCCAAGACGGCACCCGCACACCACGTGGATAAGGGTGACGCCCGCGCGCTGCGCGACATCGTCATCGCCCTCGATTCGGGTCACGGTGGCGAAGACCCGGGCGCACTGGGCCCCACCGGTACACGCGAAAAGGACGTGGTGCTCGCCGTCGCACGACGCCTCAAGGCCCTCATCGAGCAGGAGCCGGGCATGCGCTGCTACATGACGCGTGACGGCGACTACTACGTGAGTCTCAAGCAGCGCATCAGGAAGGCACGCAGCCAGCGCGCCGATCTGTTCATATCCATCCATGCCGATGCGTTCCGCGATCGACGCGCGCGTGGTGCCTCCGTGTATACCTTGTCCCAGCGCGGGGCCTCTAGCGAATACGCGGCCATCCTGGCCGACAAGGAAAACGCCTCGGACGTGATTGGCGGCGTGAGCCTGGATGACAAGGATGACCTGCTGGCTTCGGTGCTGCTCGATCTCTCGCAGACCGCCACGCTCGACGCCAGCAGTGATGCGGCGGCCCGCGTGCTGGGCAGCCTGCGCAAGGTGGGCTCCGTGCACAAGCCGAGGGTGGAACAGGCGGGTTTCCAGGTACTGAAAGCACCCGACATGCCTTCGGTGCTGGTGGAGACTGCGTTCATCTCCAACCCTCAGGAAGAACGCCAGCTACGCAGTTCCAGTCATCAGTACGCGATCGCCAAGGCGCTCATGGAAGGTATTCGTGCCTATTTCCACAACAATCCGCCGCCGGGCACCCGCCTGGCCCGCGCGCGTGCGCGCGAGCACGTCATCGCGCGGGGAGATACCCTCAGCGGCATTGCCCGCAGCTACGACGTCAGCCTGGAAAACCTGCGGCGCGTGAACCAGCTCCCCACGGATGATCTGCGGGTCGGCATGGTGCTGCGTATTCCGTCCAGCTGAATCCGTGCACGGGTGTGCGTTTCGCTGCATGTACCTCCGGGCGAAACCAGTACACTAAGCCGATGCAGACCCCCGAGCCCCGGCGGATCCACCGCCTTTCCTCGCAACTCGCCAATCAGATTGCCGCCGGTGAAGTGGTCGAACGCCCCGCGTCGGTCGCCAAGGAACTGGTCGAGAACAGTCTCGATGCCGGTGCCGACGACATCCTCGTGGAGGCCGAACAAGGCGGCGCAGGCCTGCTGCGTGTGCGTGACAACGGCGCCGGCATCCATCCACACGACCTGGTCCTCGCGGTGAGCCGCCATGCCACCAGCAAGATCGATCGGCCGCGCGACCTGCTGGGCATCCGCAGCCTGGGGTTCCGTGGCGAGGCACTGGCGAGCATCGCCTCCGTCTCACGCTTCAGCGTGGCAAGCCGGCAGGCGGATGGCGCCAGCGGCTGGCGCCTGGAAGGCGATGGCTCGGTGCCGCCGCGGCCCTGCGCCCATCCGGTGGGCACCACCGTGGAAGTGCGCGACCTGTTCCACAACGTACCCGCCCGGCGCAAGTTCCTGCGCGCCGAGCGCACTGAATACGAGCACCTGGAAGAGACCGTGCGGCGCCTCGCCCTCGGTTGTTTCCACGCCGGCTTCACCCTGCGTCACAACGGCCGTGCAATCTTCTCCCTGCGTGCCGCCACCGAGGCGCGCGAGCAGGAGCGGCGCCTCATGGCCCTGCTGGGACGAGGCTTCATCGAGAACGCCCTGGCGCTGAGATTCGAGGCCGCCGGTCTCACCCTCACAGGCTGGGTGGGTCGGCGTGGGTATGGCCGTCCCCAGTCGGATATCCAATACGTCTACCTGAACGGCCGGGTGATCCGCGACCGCGTGGTGAACCACGCCCTGCGCCAGGCTTACGACGGTCAGGTGGAGGAGGGGCGCCATCCCGCGTTCGTACTCTATCTGGAAATGGACCCCGCCCAGGTGGACGTCAACGTGCACCCCACCAAGCATGAGGTACGTTTTCGCGAGGCACGCCTGGTGCACGATTTCCTGGTGAGCGCGCTGCGCGACGCCCTGCGCCAGGACCCCACGCAAGCCGAGGAATCGGTCACCGCGCCGGCCCCGGTGCGAGCGCCTGCGACGGACGTGCATGAACGCAGGGCCGACTACCGGCGCACGACACCCGCCCCCGGGCGGAACACGGGAAAGTGGCGGCCGCTGACGGTGATCGATGGCCGTTTCATGGTGGCTGAAAGCGAGCATGGACTGGGCGTCGCGGACCTGCAGCGCCTGGCCCAGGCGGATGCCGCGGCGGCGTTTGCCGATGGCGGGCCGGTGGCTGCCAGCCCGCTGTTGTTTCCTGTCTCCGTGAAGTCGGAGAAGGCGGCGCTGGATGCGCTCGAGGTGGCGGGGGAATTGCCGGACGCGCTGGGGTTCGACGTGAACCCGGTATCCGGCGGGGCGGTATTGGTGCGCGCCGTACCCGCGGTGCTCGCCGCCGATCCCGAGGGCGCCGTCGAAGCCCTGCTCGCCGGCCTGGCCCAGGGTGCCGATCGCCACGGCTTGGCGGCGGCACTCGCCGCCACCGCCCGGGCCCCGGGGCACGGCTCCCATGAAGCGCAGTTGCGCTGGCTGGAGCGGGCCAGGGCCAAGGCTGACGTGCCCGGGGTCTGGCGTGAACTCGGGTCCGAGCAACTCACGCGATTGCTGGAGGTGCCCCTGTGAGCGCCTTGCCCGTGGTGGTGCTGCTCATGGGACCTACCGCGAGCGGCAAGACCGACCTCGCCGTGGCACTCACACAGCGCCTGCCGCTGGACATCATCAGCGTGGACTCGGCCATGGTGTTCCGCACCATGGACATCGGCACGGCCAAGCCAGATGCGGAGGTGCTCGCGCAGGCACCGCACCGGCTCATCGACATCCTGGATCCGGCCGAAAGCTATTCAGCCGCCCGCTTCCGCACCGATGCCCTGGGCGAGATCCGTGCCAGCCATGCCCGCGGGCGGGTCCCGCTGCTGGTGGGGGGCACCATGCTCTACTTTCGTGCCCTGCAGCGGGGTCTGGCCGAGCTGCCCTCAGCCGATACCGCTACCCGCGCCCGTATCGAGGCTCAGGCCGCAGCGGTGGGCTGGGAGGCCATGCACGCACGGCTCGCCGCCGTCGACCCGGTGGCCGCCGCGCGCATCCACCCCAACGACCCCCAACGCCTGCAGCGTGCGCTCGAGGTGTATGAGCTCACGGGCGTGCCCCTGAGTGAGTCTTTGGCACGGGGCAGCGAGCCGGACTTTCCATACCAAGCCGTGGAACTGGTGATCATGCCCGCCGCACGCGAGGTGTTGCGTGAGCGTATCGCGCGACGCTTCCAGGGCATGCTGCGCGCGGGGTTTCTCGACGAGGTGGAACGGCTCTACCGGCGTGGTGACCTGTCACCCGAACTGCCCTCCATCCGCTGCGTGGGCTATCGGCAGGCCTGGGCTTACCTGGCCGGGGAACATGATGCCGCCACCATGGTCGAAAGGGCTGTTGCGGCGACCCGCCAACTGGCCAAGCGCCAGATCACGTGGCTGCGACAGTGGACCGAGGCCGAACGGCTGGATGCGCTCGATCCTTATGTGTTGGAGTGTGCATTGAAAATCCTGGCCCGGTACTCCATAAAGTAGCGCAGGGCGGGTATGCTACAATTTCCCTCACGGTGAGAAAGCTGAAGCAGCACCACGTTTACCTGACATTTTGGTTTTTTGGGCTGATTTTGGCCCCCAGATAATAAAAAGGAGAGACTCCCTATGAGTAAAGGGCAAGCCTTGCAAGACCCCTTCCTGAATGCCCTCCGCAAAGAACGGATCCCGGTTTCCATCTACCTGGTGAATGGCATCAAGCTACAGGGCCAGGTGGAATCGTTTGATCAATTCGTGGTGCTGCTCAAGAACTCCGTGAGTCAGATGGTCTATAAGCACGCCATTTCCACCGTCGTTCCTTCCCGGCCCGTGCGCCTCAGCGCCGGCACCGTGGGTGGAACGTCCTCGGCCCAAGATGAACCTGCCCAGACCCAGCCGCCCCGTTTCTAACACGAATTCCGGGGTCGCACCCCGGCGCTGCCCGTGAGCGGAGGCCCATTTGTTTGAAAGACCGAAGAGCGGTGAACGTGCCGTTCTGGTGCATCTTGACCTCCAGCAGGAGAAGGACCGGGAAGATCTCGATGAATTCCGGGACTTGACCATTTCCGCGGGTGTGGAGCCGGTTGCGGTAGTGACCGGTGCGCGCCGTGTGCCCGAGCCCAAGTACTTCATCGGTAGCGGCAAGGCCGACGAGATCCGCGAAATCGTGCAGGCGCAGCAGGCCGACGTGGTGCTGGTGAACCACCCGCTCAGCCCGGCCCAGGAGCGCAACCTGGAGCGACTCCTCCAGTGCCGCGTGCTGGACCGCACCACGCTGATCCTGGACATCTTCGCGCAGCGTGCCCGTTCCCACGAGGGCAAGTTACAGGTGGAACTGGCGCAGTTGCGTCACTTGTCCACCCGCCTGGTGAGGGGCTGGACCCACCTGGAGCGCCAGCGCGGTGGTATCGGCCTGCGCGGCCCGGGCGAGACCCAGTTGGAAACCGACCGGCGCCTGCTCGGTGAGCGCATCAAGCAGCTCAACAAGCGGCTGGAGAAAGTGGACCGGCAACGCGAACAAAGTCGCCGTGCGCGAAACCGCGCGGAGGTTCCCGTTGTCTCACTGGTCGGCTACACCAACGCGGGCAAGTCCACGGTCTTCAACCGGCTGACCGATGCCGCGGTACTCGCGGCCAACCAGTTGTTCGCGACGCTGGACCCGACCATGCGGCGCGTGCCGCTTGCCAATGGTGAGAGCATGGTGCTGGTGGATACGGTCGGGTTCATCCGGCACCTGCCGCACGATCTGGTGGCGGCCTTCCGCTCCACCTTGCAGGAGACGCGTGATGCGGACCTGCTGCTGCATGTGATCGATGCGCATGACCCTGAGCGCCAGGAGAAGGTCGGCGAAGTAAACGAGGTGCTGGCGGAGATCGGTGCCCACGACACGCCCCAGATCGAGGTATTCAACAAGATCGATCTGGTGGATGGTGCGGAGCCGGGGATCGAACGTGACGAGAATGGCAGTGTCCGGCGCGTGTACGTCTCGGCGCTCACGGGTGCAGGTTTCGACCTGCTGCTTGCAGCGGCCGGCGAGTTCCTGCGGCCGACCATGGTGCGTCGTGCCCTGCAACTGCCGCCCAGTGCGGGCCGGCTGCGAGCGCAACTGTACGCGCTGGGTGCGGTGCGAAATGAACACATCGAGGAGAACGGAGATTGGTGTCTTGAGGTCGAATTGAAGCCACAGGCGTGGTCGCAGTTGCGCAAGACACCGGATTTCGCTGCGCACCTGCCCACACAGTGAGCTTTCATTGCTACGCAGCTGACTGGTTCTTAGAATTCACGGACTCTTAATTCATGAAATCCACTCATCACAAACATTGGGGAGACACCCATGGCCTGGAATGAGCCGGGCGGCTCCAAGGATCCTTGGAGCGGCCGTGGCGGCGAACAGGGGCCGCCCGATCTCGACGACATGATGCGCAAGCTGCAGGAACGCTTCGGCGGCCTGTTCGGCCGGCGCCGCGGCACCGCACCGGGCGGGTTCAACCTCTCGGGGCTGTCCTTCATCCTTGGTGTGGTGTTCCTTGTGTGGGCCGTGTCCGGCATCTACATCGTGGATGAAGGCAAGCGCGGCGTGGTGCTGCAGTTCGGCGCCTATCACGAGACCACGGGCCCGGGCCCGCACTGGTATCCCCGCCTGATCCAGTCCGTCACAGTGGTGGACGTGGACAGCGTGCGCAGTGTGGAACTGGGCTATCGCGGTGACGAAGGCCTGATGCTGACCCAGGACGAGAACCTGGTGGACATCAAGTTCGCCGTGCAATACCGCGTGAAGGATGCCCGTGACTACCTGTTCAACGTGCGTGATCCCGACGAGACCCTGCGCGCCGTCACCGAGAGCGCCGTGCGCGAAGTGGTCGGCAAGAGCAAGATGGACTTCGTGATCACCGGCGGCCGTTCGGAGATCGTGGCGCGTTCCCAGCAGGTACTGCAGGACACCCTCGATCGGTACAAGACCGGCCTGCAGGTCACCAGCCTGAACATGCAGAACGCCCAGGCACCGGAACAGGTGCAGGGTGCGTTCGCCGATGCGGTGAAGGCGCGCGAGGACGAGCAACGCCTGATCAACGAAGCCGAGGCCTATGCCAACGAGATCCTGCCCAAGGCCCGCGGTGCCGCCGCGCGCGTGATCGAGGAGGCCAACGCCTACAAGGAACAGGTGATCGCCGAAGCCGAAGGTGAGAGCGCGCGCTTCGTGAAGGTGCTCGCCGAGTACCAGAAGGCACCCAGCGTGATGCGCCAGCGCCTGTATCTCGACGCACTCGAGTCGGTACTCTCGCGCAGCAGCAAGGTGCTGGTGGATACCAAAGGCAGCAACAACCTCATCTACCTGCCGCTCGACAAGATCATGCAGCGCGACGCGGGCGCACCGTCGGTGTCGCTACCGGCTGCAGTGGAACAAGCCGCCCCGGCGGCACCCGTGGACGCGCGCAGCCGCGACGCCCTGCGCCGTAGGGAGGTACGCTGATGAACCGCATTTCCATGGTGCCCGTCATAGGTATCCTCGTACTCGTCTGGCTGGGCTTCATGTCCCTGTTCACGGTCAATGAACGTGAACTGGCCATCAAGTTCCGGCTGGGTGAATTCGAACGCGCGGATTACGACCCAGGCATCCATTTCAAGATCCCGGTCATCAACAAGGTGCGCAAGTTCGACGCGCGCGTGATGACCCTGGACATGGAGCCGGCGCGCTTCCTGACCTTGGAAAAGAAGAACGTCATCGTCGACGCGTTCGTGAAGTGGCGCATCATCGATGTCACTGCCTACTACCGCACCACGGGCGGTGACGAGATGCGCGCCAACCAGCGCTTGTCCCAGGTGGTGGTGGAAGGCCTGCGCAACGAGTTCGGCAAGCGCACCATCCAGGAGGCGATCTCCGGCGAACGCGCGCAGATCATGAGCATCATCAGCGACCAGTTCGATGAGCAGGCGCGGGCCTTCGGCATTGAGGTGGTGGACGTGCGCATGAAGCGCATCGAGCTGCCGCCCGAGGTGAGCAGTTCGGTGTACCAGCGCATGGAAGCGGAGCGTGCGCGCGTGGCCAAGGACCTGCGTTCACGCGGTGCCGAGGCGGCGGAACGCATCCGCGCCGACGCGGATCGCCAGCGCACCATCATCCTGGCCGAGGCCTATCGCGACGCGGAGCACACCCGTGGTGAAGGCGATGCGAGTGCGGCGGATATCTACGCCAAGGCCTTCGGGCGCAACGAGGAGTTCTACAAGCTCTATCGCAGCCTGAATGCCTACAAGAACGTGTTCAGCAGCCAGCAGGACGTGCTGGTGCTCGACCCGGGCTCGGAGTTCTTCAAGTACTTCAAGGACACCCAGGGGCGCTGAGCAAGCTTCCTTCTTTGACCGGGCGGCGCAAGCCGCCCGTTTTCTTTTTGGAGCAATGTCGTGGAACTGTGGGTGGCGCTTTCCCTGATGCTGGTGCTGGAAGGCCTCCTGCCGGCGCTGGCGCCGGGACTGTTCAGGCAGGCCCTTGTTACCATGGCCCAGATGGACGAACGCGCGTTGCGGATCTCCGGGCTCGCGAGTATGGTCCTGGGCGCCGTGTTGCTTTACCTCATCAGGAACTGATTCATGCGCGAGAACGACCGTTGGCTGCTGCCCGAAGGCATTGAGGAACTGTTGCCGCCCGAGGCGGCGCACCTGGAAGACTTGCGCAGGCGGTTGCTCGACCTGTTCGGCTCGTGGGGCTACGAGCTGGTGGAGCCGCCTCTCATCGAATACCTGGAATCGCTGCTCATCGGCAGCGGCGATGACCTCGACCTGCAGACCTTCAAGATCACCGACCAGCTCACCGGCCGGCTCATGGGCGTGCGCGCCGACATGACCCCGCAGGCGGCGCGCATCGACAGCCATCGCATCAAGCACGATGTCCCCACGCGGCTGTGCTATCTCGGTTCCGTGCTGCGCACACGGCCCCAGGAACTGGGGGGGACGCGCAGCCCGCTGCAGGTGGGTGCAGAGCTTTACGGTCATGCGGGTATCGAGAGCGACCTGGAGGTCATGAGCCTCATGGCCGAGGCACTGCAGTCCGTGGGGGTCACGGAGCTGCACATGGACCTGGGTCACGTGGGTATTTTCCGTGGCCTCGCCCGCGAAGCCGGCCTGGGCGCCGAGACCGAGACCCGGTTGTTTGACGCCCTGCAGCGCAAGGCCCGTGCCGAGGTGGAGGCCATCCTCGCTGCGGCACCCCTGGCCTCCGCTGCGCGCGCGCGCCTCGCGGCCCTGGTCGACCTCAATGGTGGACGAGAAGTACTGGACGAGGCCGCCGGCGTGATGCGTGGTGCAGGCGAGGACGTACAACATGCCTTTGCCAACCTCTCGGCCCTGGCACTGGCTGCCGCACGGCACCTTCCGCAGGTGCGTTTCCACTTCGATCTGGCCGAGCTGCGCGGCTATCACTACCACACCGGCGCCGTCTTTGCCGCCTTTGTCCCTGGGCGTGGTCAGGCCATCGCCCAGGGCGGGCGTTACGACGACATCGGCCGCATCTTCGGCCGCGCCCGTCCCGCCACCGGTTTCAGCATGGACCTGAAGGCCCTCGTAGCGCTTGCCACTGACGGTGGACCCGCGCTTCGTGGTATCTTTGCGCCCCCTGACGAGGAACCCGCGCTCGAGGCCGAAGTGCGCGCATTGCGCGCGGCCGGCGAACGTGTGGTGCGGGCATTGCCCGGTCAGCAGGGCGGGGCCGCGGAGATGGGTTGTGACCGCCTGTTGCGGCGCAGCGCCGACGGTTGGCGGGTCGTCGCCGTCGACGGTTGAAGTTGGCATACCAGGCGCGAGGCGCCGTAGAGAGAACAAACATGGGCAAGAATGTCGTAGTCATCGGCACGCAATGGGGCGACGAGGGCAAGGGTAAGGTGGTGGACCTGCTCACGGATCGCGCCCAGGTGGTGGTGCGTTTCCAGGGCGGCCACAATGCCGGCCATACGCTGGTCATCGATGGCGTCAAGACGGTGCTGCATCTCATCCCCTCGGGCATCCTGCGCGAGAACGTGATGAACCTCATCGGCAACGGCGTGGTGTTGTCACCCTCGGCGCTGTTCAAGGAACTGCGTGAACTGGAAGAGCGCGGCGTCCCGGCTCGGGAACGCCTGCGTATCAGTGACGCGTGCCCGCTCATACTTCCCTATCACGTCGCCCTGGACCTGGCGCGCGAGAAGGCGCGCGGCGCCAAGGCGATCGGTACCACCGGCCGCGGCATTGGGCCAGCTTACGAGGATAAGGTGGCCCGCCGCGGCCTGCGGCTGGGGGATCTGTTCCATCGCGAACGCTTCGCCGCCAAGCTGGGCGAAGTGCTCGATTACCATAACTTCAACCTGCAGCATTACTTCAAGGCGGAACCGGTGGACTTCCAGCAGGTGCTGGATGAAACCCTGGCCCTCGCCGATGACCTGCGTCCCATGGTGGCCGATGTCACCGAATTGCTGCACCAGGCGTACGAACGTCGTGACAGCATCATGTTCGAAGGTGCCCAGGGCGCGCTGCTGGACATCGATCACGGCACCTACCCGTTCGTCACATCCTCCAATACTACCGCCGGCGGCGCCGCCACCGGCACCGGGATGGGGCCGAAATACCTGGATTACGTGCTCGGTATCACCAAGGCCTATACCACCCGCGTGGGCTCGGGTCCGTTCCCCACTGAGCTGTTCGATGAGATGGGCGAGCACTTGGCACGTCGCGGCCACGAATTCGGCTCCACCACTGGCCGTGCCCGCCGCTGTGGCTGGTTCGATGCCGTGGCCCTGCGTCGCTCCATCCAGATCAACAGTGTTTCAGGCCTGTGCATCACCAAGCTCGATGTGCTGGACGGACTCGATACCCTCCGCCTGTGCGTGGGTTACCGCTGCGACGGCCAGGAACGCCTGACCCCGCCCGCGGGCGCCGAGGCGTTCGAGGCCTGCGAGCCCATCTACGAGGAAATGCCGGGCTGGAAGGAATCCACCGTGGGGGTGAAGCGCATGGAGGACCTGCCGGCCAACGCCCGCGCCTACCTCAAGCGCATCGAAGAGCGAGTGGGCGTGCCGGTCGACATCGTCTCCACCGGCCCCGACCGCAACGAGACCATCGTCCTGCGCCATCCGTTCGACTGAGGATCGCGAAACGAAAAAGCCCGGGTATATGCCCGGGCTTTTTGCTTTGGAGGGTGGTGGAAATATTGCAGGTCGAAACGTGGAGGCGCGGAGGACGCGGAGAAGATCAATCACCGAGAGGGCAGGCAACTGGTATCCGGTCGTTCTTGACCCTTCTTTCCCTTTGCTTCCTTGGCGCCCTTTGCGTCTTTGCGTTGAATTCTTCTTCTCAGGCGGAAATGAAAAAGGCCGCTTCGAGAGCGGCCTTTTCTTCACAGCTTGGGCGGTGTGTGACACCTTGATTTGGTGCCGAGGAGAGGACTCGAACCTCCACGGATCGCTCCACTAGTACCTGAAACTAGCGCGTCTACCAATTCCGCCACCTCGGCGATGAGGCGCGCACTTTACCCATACGCCCGCACCTTGTCAACGGCTGCTTGCATGTTGCCGCACATGCCGCCGCGCCGGCTGATAGAATGGGCTTTAACGAGCTGTTCCCCCAAGGAAAAAACAACCTCAATGGCGAAAAACCTTCCCTCCTCCGACCCATTCGCCCAGCGTGAGTCCGAAAAATACGAGAAGCCCATTCCCAGCCGCGAGTACATCCTTGCCATGCTGGAAGCCAAGGGCAAACCCCTCAATCGCGAACAGATTGCCCGTGCCCTGCGTCTGAAGAGCCCCGACCAACTCGAGGCCTTGCGTCGGCGCCTGCGCGCCATGGAGCGCGATGGCCAGCTCATTCAGAACCGCCGTGGCGACTACGGCATCATCGACAAGATGGACCTCATCCGCGGGCGGGTCATCGGCCATCCGGACGGTTTCGGGTTCCTGGTGCCGGACGAAGGCGGTGACGACCTGTTTCTCGCGGCCCGCGAGATGAACGCGGTGATGCACGGCGACCGTATCGTGGCCCGCGTCGCCGGCGTGGACCGGCGCGGCCGGCGTGAGGCCGCCGTGGTGGAGGTGTTGGAGCGTGCCAATAAACAAGTGGTAGGCCGCTACTTCATCGAGCAGGGCGTCGGTTTCGTGGAGGCCGAGAACAAGCGCATCAACCAGGACATCATCGTCCCGCCCGATCAGACCTATGGCGCCAAACCGGGCCAGTTCGTGGTGGTGGAGATCATGGAACATCCCACGGCCCGGCGCGAGGCGCTTGGCCGCGTGGTCGAGATCCTGGGTGATCACATGGCTCCGGGCATGGAGATCGATGTGGCCATCCGCGCCCACGGGCTACCCAAGGAATGGTCACCGCTGGTGGAGGCAGAGATCGCCGACCTGCCGCTGGACGTGTCCGAGGAGGCCAAGGCGGGACGCACCGATCTGCGTGATATCCCTCTGGTCACCATCGACGGTGACGATGCCATGGACTTCGATGATGCCGTCTATGCCGAGCCCCGCGGCAAGGGCTGGCGACTCATCGTGGCCATTGCCGACGTCTCCCACTACGTGCGTCCGGGCACCGCTCTCGACGCGGAGGCTGTGAGTCGCGGCAACTCCGTGTATTTCCCTGGCCGCGTGGTGCCCATGCTGCCCGAGGTGCTGTCCAACGGACTGTGCTCCATCAATCCCAATGTGGATCGGCTGTGCATGGCTTGCGACATGGAAGTGAACGGCCAGGGCAAGCTGGTCGGTTATCGCTTCTACCCCGCGGTCATGCGCTCCCATGCGCGTCTCACTTACACCAAGGTCGCAGCCATGCTGGTGGACGGTGATGCAGCCTTGCGCGAGCAGTACGGTGCGGTGTTGCCGCATCTGGAGACCCTGTATGCGCTGTACAAGGCCTTGCATGCACGGCGCTGCAAGCGCGGTGCCATCGATTTCGAGACCACCGAAACCAGAATCGTCTTCGGTGCGGGCAAGAAGATCGAGGCCATCGTCCCCGTGGTGCGTAACGATGCCCACCGGCTCATCGAGGAATGCATGCTGCTCGCCAATGTGGCGGCGGCCGACTTCCTTGCCGATGCGGGCGTGCCGGTCCTTTACCGCGTGCACGAAGGCCCTACCGAGGCCAAGCTCACCGACCTGCGTGAATTCCTCAAGGAGCTGGGTCTGAAGCTCGGTGGTGGTGACGCGCCCGAGCCCAAGCATTACGCGGCCCTGCTGCAGCAGGTGGGCGAGCGCCCGGACGCCCACCTCATCCAGACCGTGTTGTTGCGCAGCCTGTCGCAGGCGGTCTATTCACCGGACAATGCCGGCCATTTCGGCTTGGCCTTCGAGGCCTATACCCACTTCACCTCACCCATTCGCCGTTACCCGGACCTCTTGGTACACCGCGCCATTCGTCACGTACTCGCGGGTGGTACCCCCGAGGGCTTCCGCTACGGCAGAAGCGAGATGGAGGCACTCGGCGAGCAGTGCTCAAACACCGAGCGCCGAGCCGACGAGGCCAGCCGCGATGCGGTGGATTGGCTCAAGTGCGAATACATGACGGATCGCGTGGGCGAGGAGTACGAAGGCATCATCACCGGCGTTACCGGGTTCGGCATTTTCGTGGAATTGAAAGACATCTACGTGGAAGGCCTGGTGCACGTCACCGGGCTGGGCGAGGATTACTTCCACTTCGAACCGGCGGCCCACCGCCTTGTCGGGGAGCGCACCCGCAAGATCTTCCGCCTGGCCGACAAGGTACGCGTACGTGTGGTGCGCGTGTCCCTCGATGATCGCAAGATCGATTTCGAACTGGTCAAGAAGAAATGAACGACCACACGCTCGTCTACGGCCTGCACGCGGTGGAGGCGGTGTTGCGCGCTCCGGGTCGTGTGCGTCAGGTGTGGTTGGACGCGGCACGCCATGATCAGCGCCTGCGCCTCCTCGCCGAAAAACTCCAGCAGGCGGGCGTGGCCCATTCCTGGGTTGCCCGCGAGCGCCTGGACGAGCTGACCCATGGTGCGCGCCATCAGGGCGCCGCTGCCCGCGTGCGTCCCGCCCAGGGCCTGCACGAATCGGACCTGGAACAATTGCTGGTCAACCTGCAGGAGCCCGCCTTCCTGCTGGTACTCGATGGCATACAGGATCCGCACAATCTCGGTGCCTGCCTGCGCAGCGCCGACGCGGCGGGCGTGCATGCCGTTATCGCCCCGCGTGACCGCGCCTGCGGGCTCACACCCACGGTCCGCAAGGTGGCGGTGGGTGCTGCCGAGACCACGCCGTTCGTGCAGGTCACCAACCTCGCCCGCACCCTGCGCATGCTGCGCGATGCCGGTGTGTACATCATCGGTACTGCGGGCGAGACCGAGACCTCCCTGTTTCAGGCCGACCTCACCGGCCCCCTGGCCCTGGTGCTCGGTGCCGAGGAAAAAGGCCTGCGCCGCCTCACCCGTGAACACTGCGACCAACTGGTCCGTATCCCCATGCGCGGCAGCGTGGAAAGCCTCAACGTCTCCGTTGCCACCGGCATCTGCCTCTTCGAGGCCCTGCGCCAGCGCATCGGCTAGCCCCCGCGAGTGAACATAAGCCGACTAAAGGCAAAAAGCATTAACCACGGGGGACACGGGGAACACGGGGAAACCCAATTTCTTCTGTAGGAGCGGCTCCCAGCCGCCATAACGCAGTATCTAACGCCAATCGCGGCCAAGGGCCGCTCCTACAGTGACGGGTAACCTTCGAAGGATTCCCCCCCGTGTTCTCCGTGTCCCCCGTGGTTAAGCTTTTCTCTTCTGTCTTCGTCCGCCGGCGTTCGCCGTTTGCGCGGGGGAGGGGCGGCGGGTACAATAGCCGGCTTTTCGGGGATGGGCCCCGGAAAAACTCCTTGCCTTGGGTTGTCCCAAGGCTGCCAATCCGTGAGGAGCACACAGTGAATCACTACGAAATCGTGTTCCTGGTCCATCCGGACCAGAGCGAACAGGTTCCCGCCATGATCGAGCGCTACCGCTCGACCATTGAAGCCGGCGGCGGCCAGATCCATCGTCTCGAAGACTGGGGCCGGCGCCAGCTGGCCTATCCCATCAGCAAGATCCACAAGGCACATTACGTGCTGATGAACATCGAGTGCCCGGTCGAGACCATGCGTGAACTGGAGTCGGCGTTCCGCTTCAACGATGCCGTGTTGCGCAACCTGATCATCTCGCGCCCCTGCGCCGACACCGAGCCTTCCCCTATGGCCAAGGCCAAGGAAGAGAAGGACCGTGAGGAATCCCGCCGTTACCACGCCGAGCGTGAGTCGGCCGAGGAAACTGCACCCGCAGGCGAGCAGGCCGAATAAGGCCCGGGACCACCCGTCGGTGGTCGTGAGAATTCGAGACATTCAGGAGCGTAAACATGAGCCGCTTTTTCCGTCGCAAGAAGTTTTGCCGCTTCACGGCCGAGGGCGTGAAGGAGATCGATTACAAGGATCTCGCCACGCTGAAGAACTACGTCAGTGAGAATGGCAAGATCGTTCCGAGCCGCATCACTGGCACCAAGGCCAAGTACCAGCGCCAGCTGGCCACCGCCATCAAGCGTGCCCGTTTCCTGGCGCTGCTGCCTTACAGCGATCAGCACTGATCCCGGTACGCCGGGGGAGACGGGACCATGAGGTTCCTGGCGGGCTACATCATGCGCGGCCCGATGCAGGCGGTCCTTGTGGCGGCCGTCTGCGCGGTGTTGTCACTGGTTCTGCCGCCCTTCAGCTATCTGGCGGGTGCGGCAGTGGCACTGGTGACCCTCCGCCTGGGCGCGTGGCATGGCGCCCGGGTAGCCCTCGTGGCGGCTCTGGCGGTGACGGCGCTGGCATTGCTGCTGGTGCAGAGCGCCGTGCCGGGCCCAGCCTATCTGGTGGCCCTGTGGCTGCCGATATGGTTCCTCGCCCTGGAGTTACGGCGTTCGGTGTCCCTGAGCCGCGTGCTCCTCATGGCGGGCGGCTTCGGGGCACTGTTCGTGCTGGCGTTGTACGGCGTGCTGGACGAGCCGGCCGCATTCTGGCGCAAGGTCTTCGAGAATGTGTTCCGCGAGGCCGGCGCACCAGCCATCGAAGCCATGGACGAGGTCTATGCGGTGATGACCGGCGCCCTCGCGGCCGGTTTCACGCTCAGCCTGGTGGGCAGCCTGTTAATCGCGCGCTGGTGGCAGGCACAGCTCTATCATGCGGGTGGTTTCCAGCGCGAGTTTCATGCGCTGAGGTTCAGCCCGATGCTGGGCCTGGTGACCCTGGCGGTCGCCAGTCTGACCTTTTTCGGGAGCGAAAAGCTCGCTGCCTTCGCCTCGGACGTGATCATCGTGCTGATCGTGTTGCTTCTGCTGCACGGCATTGCGGTGGTGCATGGGCTGGTCAGGCTGAAGGGGGCGCACAGCCTGTGGCTGGTGCTGATGTACGCGCTGCTGTTGGTCATGCTGCCGCAGACCGCGATCACGCTGTCGACGGTGGGGCTGGCGGACGCATGGTTCGATTTCCGTGCCTTCTTCGGCGCCAAGCGTGAGGAAGGCAATAATGGTTAAATCCCCACTTGTCCGGGTGCGGGAATCATTGAGAGGTAAAAACGATGGAAGTCATTCTGCTCGATAAAGTGCGCAACCTGGGCAATCTGGGTGACAAGGTCAAGGTGCGCAACGGCTATGGCCGCAATTTCCTGATCCCCCAGGGCAAGGCCGTGCTGGCCACCGCCGACAACCTGGCCAAGTTCGAGGCCCGTCGCGCGGAACTGGAGAAGGCTGCCGCTGCCGAGCTGGCCGAGGCTCAGGCCCGCGCCGAGAAGGTCGCTGCCCTTGGCGAAGTGACCATCACCGCCAAAGCCGGTGAGGAAGGCAAGCTGTTCGGTTCCGTGGGCACCGCCGACATCGCCGACGCCATCACGGCCGCTGGTGTGGAAGTGTCCAAGGCGGAAGTCAAGCTGCCCGAAGGTGCCCTGCGCCACACCGGTGAATACAGTATCGACGTGTCGCTGCACTCGGATGTGGTCCAGGCCGTGACCGTGAAGGTGGTCGCCGCCTGATGCCTTTACGCGCGCCCGCCGGCACAGCCGGCGGGCGCGTCGTATAACGGCCAATGAAGGGCTGCGGCCCTTGTTTCAGTGAATCGCGCCGGTAAGGCCGTGCGCAGCAATCCGAATCAAGCACTTGCGTGTTTGCTTCGCGGACAGGTTGCTTCCCGGCAACCTGCCGGTCCGGCTTCAGCGCGGCCGCGGGGCTTGCGCTGTCTCATCGCTGCACGGTAGAACGCTGGCATGCCCGAAGCTTTCCTTCAGAGTCATGATCGCGCGGCGGACGCCCTCAAGGTCCCGCCCCATTCCATCGAAGCGGAGCAGTCCGTCCTTGGCGGCCTGATGCTGGACAACGGCGCCTGGGACCGCGTGGCCGATCTGGTCAACGAGAAGGATTTCTACCGCCGCGACCACGCCCTCATCTTCGGCGCCATCCGTTCCCTCGCCGAGCAGAACAGCCCGTTCGACGTGGTCACCCTGGCCGAGTGGCTGGACAAGCGTGGCGAGCTGGATGGCGTCGGCGGTATCGCCTACCTGGGCGCGCTCGCGTCCAACACCCCCAGCGCCGCCAATATCAAGCACTACGCCGCCATCGTGCGCGAACGCTCGGTATTGCGCCAGCTCATCGGCGTCGCCAACACCATTGCCGATAGCGCCTTCAGCCCCGAGGGACGGAAGGTCGAGCAATTGCTCGACGAAGCGGAAAAGGCTGTCTACGAGATCGCCGATCAGGGCGCACGCTCACGCACCGGGTTTACCAGCATCAAGGACCTGCTGGTCAAGGCGGTGGACAAGATCGAAACCCTGTTCGAGCAGGACAACCCCATCACCGGCATTCCCACCGGTTACACGGACTTCGACGAGAAGACCTCGGGCCTGCAGCCGTCGGACTTGATTATCATCGCCGGGAGGCCGTCCATGGGAAAGACGACCTTCGCGATGAACCTGGCCGAGAACGCTGCCATCAAGGTGCGCAAACCGGTGGCCGTGTTCTCCATGGAAATGCCCGGCGAGCAGCTCGCCATGCGTCTCATCTCCTCGCTCGGTCGCATCAACCAGCACAGCCTGCGCACCGGCAAGCTGGACGACGACGATTGGCCGCGCCTGACCTCCGCCGTGCAGCTTCTGGCCGAGGTGCCGTTGTACGTGGACGACACGCCGGCCCTCACGCCCACGGAGCTGCGCGCCCGTGCGCGGCGCTTGGCGCGCGAGCACGAGCACGGCCTCGGCCTCATCGTTATCGACTACCTGCAGCTCATGCAGGTGGTCGGCTCCGGCAAGGAGAACCGTACCGCGGAGATCTCCGAGATCTCGCGCTCGCTCAAGGCCCTCGCCAAGGAGCTGAACGTGCCGGTGATCGCGCTCTCCCAGCTCAACCGCAGCCTGGAGCAGCGACCCAACAAGCGCCCGGTCATGTCCGATCTGCGCGAGTCGGGCGCCATCGAGCAGGATGCGGACGTGATCGTGTTTATTTACCGCGATGAGGTGTACAACGAGGACAGCCCCGACAAGGGCGTGGCCGAGATCATCATCGGCAAGCAGCGTAACGGTCCCATCGGCACGGTGCGCCTGACCTTCCTCGGCCAGTACACACGTTTCGAGAATTTTGCGTCCGACAGCTTCCGCGACGCGGAGTACTGACATGCGCGCAACCCGCGTGGAGCTCCGGCTTTCCGCCCTGCGTCACAACCTGGCGGTCGCCCGTCGCGCCGTGCCTGACAGCCGCATCATGGCGGCCATCAAGGCCGACGGCTACGGCCACGGCATGGCGCGCGCGGCGCACGCCCTGGACGAGGCCGATACGCTCGCGGTCGCTTCCATCGGCGAGGCCGTGGCCTTGCGCGAGGCGGACGTCCGGACGCCCATCGCCCTGCTCGAAGGCTTCTTTCATGCCGACGAACTGGCGCTCATCCAGCGCCTGGGCGTGACCACGGTGGTGCATCACGCGGAGCAACTGGCCATGCTGGAGCAGGCCACGCTGGCGGCACCCGTGCACGTATGGCTCAAGGTGGACTCGGGCATGCACCGGCTTGGTTTCCAGCCCGATCACGTGCACGAGGCCTGGGCACGGCTGGGGCGCATCGCCGGCGTGAAGCGCATCGGCTTTCTGACCCACCTCGCCAATGCCGACGATCGCAATGACCCGGCCACGCCGCGCCAGTTGCAGGCCTTCGCCGAGGCCACCGCCGGTCTGGAAGGCGAGCGGTCGGTGGCCAATTCCGCCGGCGTGCTCGGCTGGCCCGATTCCCGTGCGGACTGGGCGCGCCCAGGCATCATGCTCTACGGCGTGTCGCCCTTCGTCGGGCGCGTGGGCGCGCAGGAAGGTCTCGAGCCGGTGATGACACTGCGTACGGAACTCATCGCCGTGAACCGGGTCAGGCACAGTCAGGCGGTCGGTTATGGCGGCACCTTCGTGTGCCCCGAGGACATGCCCGTGGGCGTGGTGGCAGCGGGATATGGCGACGGTTATCCGCGCCACGCGCGCACCGGTACGCCGGTGCTGGTGAACGGCAAGCGCGTGCCGCTCATCGGCCGCGTCTCCATGGACATGCTCACCGTGGACCTGCGCACCCAACCCGAGGCCCGCGTCGGCGACCCGGTGGTGCTGTGGGGCGACGAACTGCCGGTGGAGGAGGTGGCCGAGTGCGCCGACACCATCGCCTACACCTTGTTGTGCGGCATCACCCCGCGGGTCGCGCGGGTGGAGATCTGAGGCAGGCATGACGCCGTCCCGCCAAGGACCGGTGCTGGGGACGGGCGCCATCGTACGCCGCGGCGATGCCGTGCTGCTGGTGCGCCGCGCCAAGCCGCCCTATGCGGGCGAATGGGCGATCCCGGGCGGCAAGGTCCGCCTGGGTGAGACCTTGCAGGCCGCCGCCGAACGCGAGGTCCTCGAGGAAGCCGGCGTGCGCATCCGCGCGGGTGCCACCGCATATACCTTCGAATACATCGAGCGCGAGCAGGAACAGGTGCGCTACCACTACGTGGTGGTGGACCTGTTCGGCATTTGGCTGGAAGGGGAGCCCCAGGCGGGCAGTGATGCGGCCGAGGCCACATGGCTCCCCCTTGCCGAACTGGATCGCTTTCCCGTGAATGCCGAAACCCGCCGCGCCCTCGCCAGCGTTTTTCCTGATCTCCCCGGAGGGAAGCCATGAAGCTCACATGGAAGCTGTTGCCCATCCTGTTCGCACCCCTGCTGCTGAGTGGTTGTGAGGCACTCAAATCGTCCGGTGGCCGCGTGATCCTGCTGGTGTTCGTGCCCGCCGCTCTCTTCTTCGGCGCCCTCTGGCTGCTGCGCCGTCGCGACGCTGGTAAGACCCAGGGCCGGGGTCCCCGTTATCCCGACTACGACGACCGCGACTGATGGCCAGGGTGAAGAGTCTCTACACCTGCACCGAGTGCGGGGCGCAGGCGCCCAAGTGGGCAGGGCAGTGCGGCGAATGCGGTGCATGGAACACCCTGGTGGAGACTGTGGCCGCGCCGAGTCCATCCCGCGGTGGGCGCTTCGCGGGCTATGCCGGCGCCGCCGGTAGCGTGGAAGTGCAGGCGCTCTCCGCGGTGGCCCCCGACGACGTGGCGCGCCTGCCCACCCAGCTCGATGAATTCGATCGCGTGCTGGGCGGCGGCCTCGTGCCCGGTTCGGTGGTGCTCATCGGCGGTGATCCGGGCATCGGCAAGTCCACCCTGTTGTTGCAGACCCTGGCGACGCTGTCCGAACGCTGCGGCGTGTTGTATGTCACCGGCGAGGAATCGCCCCAGCAGATCAGCCTGCGCGCCCATCGCCTCGGCGTCGCGGCGCAGCGCGTGCGTCTGCTGGCGGAGACGCGCGTCGAAGGCATTCTCGAAGCGGCGGCGCGCGAACGCCCGCAGGTACTGGTGGTGGACTCCATCCAGACGGTCTTCACCGAGCTGCTGCAGTCGGCGCCGGGCTCGGTGGCCCAGGTGCGCGAGAGTGCGGCGCAACTGGTGCGCTACGCCAAGCAGAGCGGCGCGGCCCTGTTCCTGGTGGGCCATGTCACCAAGGAAGGCCAGCTCGCCGGTCCCCGCGTGCTGGAGCACATGGTGGACACGGTGTTGTATTTCGAGGGCGATGCCGGCAGCCGTTTCCGCGTGGTGCGCGCTTTCAAGAACCGCTTCGGCGCCGTCAACGAGCTGGGCGTGTTCGCGATGACGGAAAAGGGTCTCAAGGAGGTGAACAATCCTTCGGCCATTTTCCTCTCGCGTCACGAAGAGGAGGTGCCGGGCAGTGTGGTGATGGTTACGCTCGAAGGCAGCCGGCCGCTGCTCGTGGAAGTGCAGGCCCTGGTGGACGAGAGCCATCTCTCCAATCCCCGTCGCGTGACCCTCGGCCTGGAACAGAACCGCCTGGCCATGCTGCTCGCCGTACTGCATCGCCATGGCGGCGTCGCCACGTACGACCAGGACGTGTTCGTGAACGTGGTGGGCGGCGTGCGCGTCACCGAGACCGGCGCCGACCTGCCGGTGCTGTTGGCGGTGTTGTCCAGCCTGCGCAACCGTGCGCCGGCGCAGGGCCTGGTCGCCTTCGGCGAAGTGGGCCTCGCCGGCGAGATCCGCCCCGTGCCCAACGGCCAGGACCGCCTGCGCGAAGCGGCCAAGCACGGCTTCACCCGCGCCATCGTGCCCGAAGCCAACGTACCCAAACGCCCGCCCGAAGGCCTCGAAGTCATCGGCGTCCGGCGCCTGGCGGATGCGCTGTCGCAGGCGTGAGAGGCATAACGCGGAGGGCGAGGAGACGCGGAGGACGCAGAGAAACAATATTGTTGCTCAGCGCCTCAGAGACTTTCAGCAGGATCGGCTCTCCCAAGCAGAACGCTGCCTGTACCGGTATTTCCTCCGCGCCTCCGCGCACTCCGCGTGATATGTCTTAGCTGGAATGAGCCGCAACGAGCTCGCTGAGCTCGCGCTCGAGTTCGGAGCCGTCGCCGAGGTTGAGTTCCACCAGTCGCTTGAGGTGGGAGATGCTGGCGAGGTCGATGTGTTCGCAGTGGTAGCCCAGCACGTTCGTGTCGTGATGGGCAACGCGGCCTTCCATGGTGATGACCACGTCGGATTCGGGGAGGTGGATCGCGAGCCGCGCGGGCCCACCTTCCAGGCGCGGACAACCCGGCGGTAAGGTCACCAGGGCGCCGTTGAGCGAGATGTCCAGAAGCTGGGCCGGGTAGGTACCCTGCGCATTGTCTATCTGCACCTCGGCCTCGAGGGCGAAACGCAGGAAGTGGCGTCTATCGTCCGGCACGCCCATGTTTCACTCGAAGTAGAACTGCATCTTCACGTTGCCGATCTGGATAATGTCGCCATCGTTGAGCGGCCAGCTCTTTTCGCCGATGGGTATGTTCCCCACCCTGGGCGGCTGCTCACCTTCCAGGTGCGAAAGGAAATAGCCGTCGTTGCGCTTGGCGATGACAGCCGTCTGGATGCCGGGCGTGCCCAGGTTGGTGAGCTTGCGGTTGAGACTGATGTTCTTGCCCACGTTGTGGCCGCTCATGATCTGCAGCCATGCATTCTTTACCTTGGGGCTGCTGGTGAATTCCTCCAGACTGACCTCGGGCTCGGTAACCGCGGAGGTCACGGCCGCAGCGGGCACCTGCGCAGGCATCAGCGTCGCCGCCTCGGCGGTAGGCGCCGCGGCAGTGACGGGTGCGGCAACGGGAGAATGGGTGAACACGAGGTTGTGCTTGCCCACGCGGATGTCGTCGCGATCCCTGAGTACGCGTTCGGCGACTCTTTCATTGTTGACGAAGGTGCCGTCGGGTGTATTCAGGTCGCGCAGCACAGTCTCGCTGTCGCGGGTAACCACACTGGCATGGCGTGGCTGCACCGCAAGACTGTCGATGTGGATGGCACAAGCGGGATCGCTACCGATGATCATCTCGCCCGGGCCGAGCGGGATGACCTTCAGCTCCATGCCCTTGAATGACAGTGTCAACGCCGACACCGGACCCCTTCCTCACATGTAAGCCAAAGTCTGACAAGGCATTATATGCATTGTCTCCGGCAGGTTGTACAACTTGCGCGGCGCCCCGGTGAGGCACCCGAGGGGATTTGCTGCCCGGGTCACACTTCCCCGGCAGCGGGCGGCGTGGTGCTGCCCTTGTGGCGGTAAGTGGGGTCGATGCGTACCGTTCTGACGGCATTCTCACCGGCTTGCACCACTTCGAGCGGCTGACCCTCCAGCAGGAAGGTGGTGCCTGGCTCGGGGATGGTTTCCAGGTACTCCATGACCAGCCCGTTGAGGGTCTTGGGTCCCTTGGTGGGCAGTGACCAACCCAGGGCGCGATTGAGCTCGCGTATGCCCACGGAGCAGTCGATGAGATAGGTGCCATCGGGCTGGGGATGGATGGCGCGGCTCCTCGCCGCGGGGTCGGTGGTGAATTCGCCGACGATCTCCTCGAGGATGTCATCCAGCGTGGCCAGGCCGAGGATATCGCCGTATTCGTCCACCACCAGACCGGCGCGCTGACGCCGCTGCTGGAAGTTCAGCAACTGGGTGTTGAGCGGGGTGCCTTCCGGAATGAAGTAGGTCTCGCGGACGATGCCGAGCAAGTCTTCCCGGGTGATGTTCGCCTTGCGCTGCAGCGCGAGGAAGTTGCGCGCGTGCACGAAGCCGAGCACGTGATCGATGTCACCTTTGTAGACAGGCAGGCGCGTGTGCTGGGTGCCGGTGAGTTGTTCCACGATGCGATCCCAGGACTCCTCCAGATCGATGCCCACGATCTCGTTGCGCGGCACCATGATGTCTTCCACGGTGGCTTTTTCCAGGTCGAGGATACTCAGCAGCATCCGCTGGTGCCCGTGCGGAATCAGTGCGCCGGCCTCGTGCACCACGGTGCGCAGTTCATCCGCCGAGAGGTGGTGATGCGGTGCCTTCTCGGGTGAGACACCCATGAGCCGGAGCAGGCCGTTGGAGATCCCGTTGAGCGCCCAGACCAGCGGGCGCAGGAGCCGCAGCAGAAAGCCGAGTACGTGGCTTGCCGGGAACGCGACCCGTTCGGGGTTCAGGGCCGCCAGGGTCTTCGGTGTCACCTCGCCGAATACCAGCACCAGGATCGTCAGCAGGGCGGCTGCGGCAGCAATGCCGGCATCACCCAGCAGGCGCAGGCCGATGAGCGTGGCGACGGACGAGGCGAGGATGTTGACGAAGTTGTTGCCGAGCAGGATCACGCCGATGAGCCGGTCCGGGCGCTCGAGCAGGCGCTGCGTGCGCCGGGCACCACGATGCCCTGTCTTTGCGAGATGACGCAGACGGTAGCGGTTGAGGCTGAAGATGCCGGTTTCCGAGCCCGAGAAGAAGGCGGACAGCAGCAGCAGGAAAATGAGGGCCGCCACCAGGGCGCCCGTGGGGATTTCGCTAATCAACGCGTGGTCGTGGGTGATGTGAAACGGTTATTTGAGGGCAGCGTTCCCGCCAAGTCAACCTTGACCAAGCAGGAGTTCCAACACGAACTTACTGCCGAAGTAGGCGAGCATGAGTACCACGAAGCCGCCCAGGGTCAGGCGAATGGCGGTGCGGCCGCGCCAGCCGAAGTAGCGGCGACCCCACAGCAGCACCGAGAAGAGCAGCCAGGCGAAGATCGACAGCACCGTCTTGTGGACCAGGTGCTGGGCAAAGATGTCGTGCAGGTAAATGACGCCGCTCGCCAGGGACAGCGTCAGCAGCACGTAGCCCACGGCAATCATCTGGAACAACAGTTGTTCCATGGTATCCAGGGGCGGCAGGGCACGGATGAAGCCGCCCGGGTGGCGGTTGCGCAGGTGCCGGTGCTGGACGGCCAGCAGCAGTGCCTGCACCGCGGCGATGGCGAACAGGCTATAGGCCAGGATGGAGAGCAGGATATGCGCCTGCAGTCCCGGATTGGCAAATCCGATGGCGCCGCCACTCACCGGCACGAGCATGCGCACGATGGCCGCAAGTGCCGCCATGGGCAGCACGAACACGCCCAGGTTCTCCACCGGGCGCACCACGGCGGTGGCCAGCAGCACCAGGGCGATGACATCCGTGACCAGTGCCACCACGTTGAAGAATGCCAGGTGCAGCCCTGCAGGCGTGAGGATGTCCGCATAGAGGCTGGGTAGATGAATGGCGAGGCCCGCGAACCACAGCACCAGCGGCAGGGCTTTGGAGGTGAGTTTCGCATCCACGCCCTTGTGCAGACGAAGGCCGAGGAGTACGGCGGCGCTGAGATAGAAGAGGGCGGCGATGAGGGGAAGACTCGCGTTCATGGCGTTTATCCGTTGCGGACTCGCATGATGGCATACTTCGGCGCGCTCAAGAAACTCCACTAATCGGTGGGAACGGCTTCCCGGAAATCGTGTCCATTCGGTGATGAAATGGGTTTGTCGCGACGGCGCGCTGTGACAAACGCGCGGCCGGCATGCTAAAGATCGTGACCATGCAAAGTGTGGGCGGCATGGCCGTCCGGGCCAAAAACCACAGGCTGCGCCGCAGGTAGCGGCATGGAGAGTCGGGTTCGTATGGAGCTTCGTGTTCTGGGGTGCAGCGGTGGCATCGGGGCCGGACACCGGACGACATCTTTCCTGGTCGATCACGAAAACCTGATCGACGCAGGTAGCGGCGTGGGCAGCCTCACCCTGGAGGAGATGGCATGTATTCGCCGTATCTTCCTCACCCATTCTCACCTCGACCATGTGCATTGCATACCGCTCATGGCCGACAGCATCTTCGACATGATCCGTGAACCCATCGAGGTTTACGCCCTGCCCGAAACCCTGCGGGCCCTCGAGGAACACCTGTTCAACGGCGTCATCTGGCCGGATTTCACCCGCCTGCCGCACCCGGAACGTCCCGTGCTGCGCTTTTTTCCCATGGACCCGTCGGGGCCGGTGCGCGCGGGACGGGTGGAGTTCCGCATGATCCCCGTGAACCATATCGTCCCCACGGTCGGGTACCGGGTCAGCAGTCCCACAGGTACCTTCGCCTTCAGCGGCGATACCACCACCAACGATGGTTTCTGGGAGGCGCTCAACGCCGAGCCGCGCCTGGACCTGCTGGTGGTGGAAGCGGCCTTTTCCAATGAGGAGATCGCGCTCTGCCGCATGGCACGGCATTATTGCCCGAGCCTGCTGGCCGAGGACCTGCGCAAGCTCAGGCACAATCCGCGCATCTTCCTTACCCATGCCAAGCCGGGCGAGGAACAAACCATCGCGCAGGAATGCCGCGAGCTCATTCGCGACCGCGATGTAGGCCAGCTCTCCGGCGACGAGGTCTTCACGCTATAATTCCGCCCTTGCCGCTGCGCGGCTTGGCGCGCAGCCGGGCCCCGTTGGCCCGTGATCGCCATTTCCCCCGAGGTTTTCCATGTTCGACGGCCTGACCGAACGACTTACCCGAACCCTTCGCGACCTGCGCGGCGCCGGCCGCCTCACCGAAGACAACATCAAGGAGACCCTGCGCGAGGTACGCATGGCCCTGATCGAGGCCGACGTGGCCCTGCCGGTGATCCGCGAACTCATCGAGCACGTGCGCGAGCGCGCCGTAGGCCAGGAGGTGTTGCAGAGCCTCACCCCCGGCCAGACCCTGGTGAAGATCGTTCACGAGGAGCTGGTCCGCATCATGGGCGCGGAGACCGTCGAGCTGAACCTCAACGCCCGCCCGCCGGTGACCATCCTCATGGCCGGCCTGCAGGGCTCCGGCAAGACCACCACCGTGGCCAAGCTGGCGCGCATGCTGAAGGAGACGCGCAAGAAATCCGTGGTGGTGGCCAGCGGCGACGTCTACCGCCCCGCGGCCATCGACCAGCTCAAGACCCTGGCGGGCGAGATCGGCGTGGACTTCTTCCCGTCGGACCCGAACCAGGACCCGGTGGCCATCGCCAAGGCCGCCGCCGACTATGCGCGCAAGCACCACAACGACGTGCTGATCTTCGACACCGCCGGCCGTCTGCACGTGGACGAGGCCATGATGGGCGAGATCCAGCGCCTGCACGCGGCCCTGGAACCCACCGAGACCCTGTTCGTGGTGGACAGCATGACCGGCCAGGACGCGGCCAACACCGCCAAGGCCTTCAACGACGCCCTGCCGCTCACCGGCGTGGTGCTCACCAAGACCGACGGTGACGCCCGCGGCGGCGCGGCCCTGTCGGTGCGCCACATCACCGGCAAGCCCATCAAGTTCATGGGCGTGGGTGAGAAGACCGCCGCCCTGGAGACTTTCCACCCCGATCGCGTGGCCTCACGCATCCTGGGCATGGGCGACGTGCTCACCCTGGTGGAGGAGGTGCAGCGCAAGGTCGATCAGGAACAGGCCGCCAAGCTCGCGACGAAGATCACCAAGGGCAAGGGCTTCGACCTGGAGGACTTCCGCGACCAGCTCCAGCAACTGGGCAAGATGGGCGGCGTCATGAGCATCATGGACAAGCTCCCCGGCATGTCCCAGGTGCCCGAACACGTGCGCAACCAGGTCAACGACAAGGAATTCGGCCGCGTCGTCGCCATCATCAACTCCATGACCCCCGGCGAGCGCCGCCACCCCGACCTCATCAAGGGTTCCCGCAAGCGCCGTATCGCGGCGGGCTCCGGTACCCAGGTGCAGGATATCAACCGCCTGCTCAAGCAGTTCGCCCAGATGCAGAAGATGATGAAGTCCATGAAAAAAGGCGGCATGGCCAAGATGCTCCGCGGCCTCAAGGGGCGCATGCCGGGGATGCCTTTCTAAAAGCCTTAACACGGGGGACCCAATTTTCCTGTAGGAGCGGCCTCAGGCCGCGATGCTCGGGTTGAAGGTGAATCGCGGCCTGAGGCCGCTCCTACTCGTAATCCTGATTCCCCCGTGTTCCCCGTGTTTCAGCTTTTTTCCCAGCCCCCGTTTGCCACGGGGAAAACGCTTGCGTACAATACCCGGCTTTCGTTTAGCCCCGGGTCGCCGTGTTGCGGCCCTGTTCGTTTGTACGACGAGGAACAGTAACACCATGGTGATCATTCGTCTCGCCCGCGGCGGTGCCAAGAAGCGCCCCTTTTACAGCATCGTCGTGACCGACAGCCGCAACCGTCGTGACGGCCGCTTCATCGAACGCCTGGGTTTCTTCAACCCGGTGGCCAAGGGCGGCGAGCAGCCGTTCGCCATCAACGGCGAGCGCCTGGCCTACTGGCAGGGCAACGGTGCGCAGGTGTCCGACCGCGTTGCCAGCCTTCTGAAGAAGCAGGCGGCTGCCTGAGTCTTGGCGTCGACCGCGTCCGCGGCAATCCATACCGCATGACGCAGGAAGACGAATACATCGAAATGGGCCGGATCTCCGGCCTGTACGGTGTGCGCGGGTGGGTGAAGGTCTATTCCTACACCGCGCCGCGCGAGAACATCTTGAGTTATGCCACTTGGCACCTGCGCAGGCAGGAAGGCTGGGTGCCGGTGCAGTTGGCCGGCGGGCGCGGACAGGGCAAGGGCGTGGTCGCTCAGCTGAAGGGGTATGACGACCGCGATGCAGCGGCGGCGCTGGTGGGTACCACCATTGCGGTTCGGCGCAGCGAACTGCCCGAGGCCGCGGAAGGCGAATATTACTGGTCCGACCTCATCGGCCTGAAGGTGCTCAACCTCCAGGGCGTGGAGCTGGGGATCGTGGCCGCGCTGATGGAAACCGGCGCCAACGACGTGCTGGTGGTGGAAGGGGAGCGCGAACGCCTCATTCCCTACACCCCGGGCGAGGCGGTGCAGTCGGTGGATCTGGCGGCCGGGCGGCTGACGGTGGACTGGGATCCCGAGTTCTAGCATGCGCATCGACGTGGTGACCCTGTTCCCCGAGATGTTCGAGGCGGTCACCGGGCACGGCATCACCGGCCGGGCGTATCGCGGCGGACTGTTCGAATTCGGGCTGTGGAATCCGCGGGATTTCACGGCCGACAAGCACCGGCGGGTGGACGACCGGCCTTACGGCGGCGGCCCCGGCATGGTGATGCAGGTGGAGCCCCTGCGCGAGGCCATTCGCGCGGCGCGCGATGACGGCAGCGAAGCCCGGGTGGTGTACCTCTCTCCCCAGGGCAGTTTGCTGGATCAGGCCAAGGTGCGCGAGCTGGCGGCGCTGCCGCGGCTCATCATGGTGGCCGGGCGCTACGAGGGCGTGGACGAGCGCCTCATCGAGAGTGAGGTGGACGAGGAGCTGTCCATCGGCGATTACGTGCTCTCGGGCGGCGAATTGGCAGCCATGGTGGTGATCGATGCGGTGGTGCGGCTGTTGCCGGGCGCCTTGGGCCATGACCAGTCTGCGGAGCAGGATTCGTTCAGTGACGGCCTGCTGGACTATCCGCACTACACGCGCCCCGAGGTGATCGACGGGCGGGCAGTGCCGGCAGTACTGCAAGGCGGTGATCACGCGGCCATCCGCCGCTGGCGTCTGAAACAGGCGCTGGGGCGTACCTGGCTGAGGCGGCCGGATCTGCTGGCCGCGGTTGAGTTGAACGACGAGCAGCATTTGCTGCTTCAGGAATTCATTCGGGAACACGAGCAGGACTGAATCGGATACAATCCGCGCAGCCTTTTGGGAGCGAGCAGCAATGAGCAACATCATCGAACAACTTGAGAAAGAACAAATGACCCGCGAGGTCCCCGCCTTCGGCCCGGGCGACACCGTGATCGTGCAGGTGAAGGTGAAGGAAGGCGAACGCGAGCGTCTGCAGGCCTTTGAAGGCGTCGTCATCGCCAAGCGCAACCGCGGCCTGAACTCCGCGTTCACCGTGCGCAAGGTCTCCCATGGCGAAGGCGTGGAGCGCGTGTTCCAGACCTACAGCCCTGTTGTACACAGCATTACGGTGAAGCGCCGCGGTGCTGTGCGTCGAGCCAAGCTGTACTATCTGCGTGAGCGCACTGGCAAGTCCGCGCGCATCCGCGAGAAGCTCTAAGGGCTTCGACGGCGGGGCGATGCAGCGCCCGCTTTTCGATCCCGCCGTTCGTACCAGGGGCGGATGCCGTCACGGCATCCGCCTTTTCGTTTTCCTGTCCGCCTTGGTGTCGGGCCTCACAACCGCACAGGAGGCCCCGGATCGCCTCGCGGAACTGGCGGCGCTGGCCCGCGCGGGAGCGCCGGAACTGGCGTTGCAACTCATCGAGAAAGAGCAGGCCGAGCCCTCTGCCGATCCGCATTGGCTGCAATGGGAAAAGGTGCGCATTGCCCTGCTCACCGAGCGCGAGCGCTGGCAGGACATCGAACACCGGCTGCTCCAGATCACCCCCTACGTTTCCACAGAAATCCTGCCTTGGGTACTCGAACAGCGTGCGACTGCGCTGGTGGAATCCCACCAGGGCCGCACCGCCCGTCAGCTGCTCGCACAGCTCTTCTGGACCGCCACCGACACCGCCGACGCTGGTGCTGCGGCACGCTGGCAGCGCCTGCTGATCCGCAGCTACCTTGACGAGGGCCGCGCTGGCGACGCCTTTACGGTGATGGTGCGCTATCGTCAGGAGCATCCCGAACGCACCGACGAGGAGCGGCTGCTCAGCGCACGCGTGTTCCTGCAGAACGGGCGTGCGGGCGAAGCCGAAGCCGTGCTGGCGCAGCTCGTTGCGGTCGCCGAGACCGAAGCGCTGCAGCTCTACGCAAGCCTGCGTCGCGGCGAAGAACCACGCTTGGTGTTTCAGGCTGCACGCCGCAGGCTCAAGGACGAGAAGCTCCCGGATGAATTGCGTCCGGCCTTCCATGCGGTCGTGGCGGAGGCCGCGATCGCCATGAACGACTACGCCGCGCAGGTGCTGGCCCTGGAGCAGGTGTTGCCGTACCTCCCGGCGCCGCTGCACGGGCTGTCCGGGCTGAAGCCGGACCAGCTATGGGAGGCCTACACCGGCTACGCCCTGGGTGTAGCCAACCGCGAGCAGTGGCTGGTGGGCGATGATGCGCGCTGGCTGGCCGCGGCCGATGCCGCCGGTCCCATGTATCCCGTACGTGCCCGCTCGCTCTATGCCTGGCTGGCACGGCATGCCGCCGACGAGGCCCTGCGTGAGCACGCCCACCATGCCTTCGTCGAGCGCCTGTTGTCGCTGCCGCAGGGGCCTGCCCTGCTGGAGGCCCTTTACCTGCACGGGCTTCCGACCGGTACCCCCATCCCCATGGCCGCACGCTGGGCGCTGTTCGACCGGGCGCTGCGCCGAGCCGACATGCCCCTGGCCTCGCAACTGGTGGACACCATCGAAGTGCCGCCGCCTGGTGTTGCCGATGTCTACGGCTGGCAGTTGCGGCGCGCCCGCGTCTTGCTGCTGGGCGGTCGCCATGGGGCGGCCGTGGAGGCCGTCACCGCCCTGGTTCCGCCGCCTGCCGATGCGCCGCCCGAGCGTTACGATCAGCTCATGCAGTTGCTGTTCGACCTGCAGTCAGTGGGCGAGCACGAGGCGGCCTACGTGGCCTTCGAGCGGCTCCACCCCCTGAGCCAAGGCCAGCAGCGTCGTGAGCTGCTCTACTGGATGGCAGATTCTCGCAGCGCCCAGGACCGGCACCGGGAGGCCGCGGCACTCTACCTGCGTTCGGCCACGCTGGCGCAGGCGGACGCCATGGATCCGTGGGCACAGACAGCGCGCTACCAGGCTGCCCAGTCCCTCGCGAAGGCGGGTCTGCAGGAGGATGCCGAAAACATGCTCCGCCAGTTACTCGCGGCCACCGACGACACGGCGCGGCGTGCCCTGCTCGGGCGTGAGATCGAGCAACTGCGGCTCAGGAGGAACGGTGATGCAGAAGGTGAATGAGTCCTATGAGGCAGTGATCGCCACCCCGTTGCCGGGCGGCCTGCGCCTTGGCATCCGCGTGGCCGATGGCGCCATCGCGCACATGGATTTCCTGCCCGCCGACCACCCGCTCAAGCGTCCTGCCGCCGGTGCAGAACAGGCGGTGGCGGCGGTGAAGGCCTACTTCGACAACCCGAAAAAACGTGCCCGCATTCCCCTGCGTACCGCCGGCACGCCATTCCAGGAGCGGGTGTGGGCCGCGATGCGTGCCATCCCGGTGGGTGAGGTACGCACCTACGGCGAACTGGCGGAACAGTTGCACAGCGGCCCGCGCGCCGTGGCCGGTGCCTGCCGCGCCAACCCCATCCCCATTCTCACGCCTTGCCACCGCGTGGTGGCGCGGGAGGGCCTGGGCGGCTACATGGGTGCGCTCTACGGCGATCCGCTCGAACTCAAGGCCTGGCTGTTGCGGCATGAAGGCGCTCTCTGAAGCCGATCGGGCCCTGCTGGAACGCTTTCTCGACGCACTCTGGATGGAGCGCGGCCTGTCTGAAAACACGCTCGCGGCCTACCGCCGCGACCTGGAGGGGCTCGGCCAATGGCTGGCG
>JBAYQE010000025.1:0-32777 GCA_041677345.1 Thiohalomonadaceae bacterium | reverse complement strand
CACTTATGACCTACAAAGTGCGCGTCATGGCAACAGTGCGTGAGTATAGGAGACTGGTCTAAAGCGGTAGGTTCATCGGCTACACTTGCCGCGTCTTACTCGTCACGCATGATGCACCCGGCCATTCCAGGGGTATGCGATACGTAGCCTCTACCTACGTCACGCCACCGAGAGCAGGCATCATCCTGCCTTATTGGGAGTCGAACAGATGCATCACGTAAAACGTTCCGTTGCAAAGTATGCCGCTAAGCGAAGTTTCGACCTGTGTGTCGGATGCGGATTGCTGATCCTGATGCTGCCTGCGCTCGTGCTGATAGCTCTTCTTGTGCGGACCTCGCTGGGCACCCCAGTTTTGTTCCGGCAACAACGCCCCGGTCGTCACGGAAAGATATTCACAATCTACAAATTCCGGACCATGCGACAGGCTTATGATGCACGTGGACGTGCACTCCCTGACGCCCAACGCCTCACACCCTTCGGTCGTTTCCTGCGCAGCACAAGCCTGGACGAACTCCCTGAGATCTTTAACGTGCTCAAGGGAGACATGAGCCTCGTTGGACCGCGCCCACTCCTGAAGGAATATCTTCCTTATTACACGGAGCGCGAGATGATACGCCACGACGTAAGGCCAGGCATAACCGGCTGGGCCCAGATAAACGGACGTAACTATTGCCCGTGGGACAAGCGTCTCGAGCTCGATGCGTGGTATGTTGAAAACCAGACAATCGCACTGGACATTCGCATCCTTTTCCTGACCTTCCTCAAGGTGCTTCGACGCGAAGACGTGGCCGTCGACGCCATGCAAGCGGGCATGCCGCTGCATCATCAGCGCCGCGAACGGGTGGGCGGGCACTGAGCAGCATGCACGTCCACATCCTGCTCCACAGCAGATGAACACCTATGACGCCTGCATGTGCAGGCGTGCTAGAGCACCAGATTATTTCTACTCTGGCTCCGGCCCGCAGCAACCGCTCAACTCCGAGGACGCCCGGCCATCGACTAGACCGTTGCGCGATTGAAAACAGGGGTGGTCGATGCGAGGATATGCGCAAGACCAACACGAAAAGCGCAGACGCACTCAAGCGCTATCCGGCCAGCGCGGCCGGTCTCATCAAGCACTGCGCTTCGTCGTTTCCCACCTTCAAGGCGCAGATATCGTTGGGGCGGAGTGTGGACGAGGTATTCGTGACCCTCTCACCAGGCGACGTGGATGCCCTGCTCGAGCATGCAGTGGCACGCTATTACGAGACAAGCGGCCTGTTCGGCACATTGGAACGCTGCGAGGCCATGGTGGAGCGATGCAAGGCCATCGGTGTCGATGAGATCGCCTGCCTGATCGATTTTGGCATGGCCGCGAAGGTCGCCGAGGAACACCTCCATCGACACTCTGGTCAACGGCAAGCAGGCAGGCGTGGCCTGAAGGGGCAGGGTGGCCGGGATATCCCCGGGCTTGCAGCACCATGGACGGATGCACGCCCGCGGGAGGCCGCCTTGCAGCCAGGAAGCGTCTGAATAGGGGCCGCTGGAGCCTTCACGCTGGGAACCACGGCCCAGCGGCCCCCACTGGCGCAGTGAAAACCGTAACGGTAACACGTGAATTCCTTCACGGCTTTTTTGACATTCCCTCATTAGGCTGTGGACGTAGCCGCACGAGATTGAGGAGAACGTCATGGAAACCCTAGCCTTCGTGTTTGCCCTGGGTTTTCTGTCGCTGACTTCCGCCGTCGATACTGATTTGTCTGTCACGGCTGTTCAGGAGGAGCAGATTGAGGCGCCCGAAACCGGGCTCGACCTGCGGCGTCAGCGGATTCTGGCGATGAACCGCTTCTTTCGCGAGGTGAGACTCGCAGGTTTGCCCAGGAATCGCGACAAGGGGCCGGAGAAAGTCCTGATCGCGCAACGCTGAGCGCCCGCGAGACCTCTCCCGTGGAGTGGCGCTCATTTTAGCCCCTGCCCGGCCAACAATAAGCCGACCCGAGCTTGGGGGGGAACGGTCGGGCGGGGGTTCCTTCCCCGTAGTCGGCACCACGGCGGTGATGTTGAGAATCGCGGCCGGTGGCCGCTCCTACAGGGGGATCAGCCACCGCGATTTGTCGCTCCACCCGTAGGCGCGTCTTTATGCCCGAAGGATGCACCGGGCGTGATTGGCAATAAAAAACAATCCCTACCATGGCATCACCCATGGATGGCATTCGTGGGCTCGGTACGCACTGGGCACGCGAAACTCCGGCTTACGCCGGCGTCATGGCCTGGATCACCCGTTTCCTCCCCATGGCCTCCCCCGCGGCTTCCCGTACCACTTCGGCGATGGCCTGGAAGGCGGCGTGACGATAGCTGCCTTTGCGGTAGAGCAGGCCGATGCGCCGCGTGGGTACCGGTTCGGCAAACGGCAGATAGCGGATGCCGGCTTCGTTGCCGGCTGCGAGCTGGGGCATGAGGGTGATGCCGATGCCCTCCGCCACCATCTGACGCACGGTTTCCAGGCTGGTGCCGCGAAAGCCACGGAATTCGCTGGCGCCCGCGAGCAGGCACACATCGAGGGCTTGGCCACGCAGGCAATGGCCTTCCTCCAGCAGCAACACATCCTGCCCGCGCAGGTACTCGAGCTTGGCACGTTTGCGCCCGGCGAGCGGGTGGCCGGCCGGGACCGTCAACAGGAAGGGTTCGTTGTAGAGGTCCAGTTCGGCGAATTCGTCGGTCTCCACGGGCAAGGCGAGGATCAGCACGTCCAGTTCGCCACGGCGCAGGCGTTCCAGGAGGACGGCGGTCTGCTGCTCGTGCAGAAACAGTTGCAGGTCGGGATGACGCCCGTGCAGGCGCGACATGAAAAGGGGCAGCAGATAGGGGGCCACCGTGGGGATGATGCCCACCTGCAGGCGCCCTTGCAACGGATCGCGAAAGGCGGTGGCCAAATCCTTGATGGCGCGCGCCTCCGCGAGTACGCGGCGGGCCTGCTGGGCCACCTCGTGGCCCGCCTCGGTCATGCGCACCTGACGACCGTTACGTTCCACCAGTTGAATGCCGAGGGTATCCTCGAGCTTTCTGATCTGCCCGCTCAGCGTAGGCTGGCTGATGCAGCAGCGCTCGGCGGCACGGTGGAAGTGCTGTTCCTCATCGAGAGCCACCACGTATTCGAGATCGCGCAGGTTCATGGTCACTGCTTCTGTGCTTTGGTTCCGGCATGTTAGCCCGGGACGGTGATTTATGCATGATTGATGTGGTGGGAACGGCCTCGGGCCGCGCTACGCGCATGCTATGCCATGGGACGTACCGGGCGTGCGCCCAGGCATTCC
This sequence comes from Thiohalomonadaceae bacterium, assembly GCA_041677345.1. Taxonomy (GTDB): domain Bacteria; phylum Pseudomonadota; class Gammaproteobacteria; order Thiohalomonadales; family Thiohalomonadaceae; genus JALOAT01. The sequence goes on along the minus strand of JBAYQE010000025.1, from coordinate 29,484 downwards.
CCACCCGAGTCAATCGCGCGAGAATCCACGGAGGTGCTCGCAAGGGGGGCTGACATGGCATCCGAGAAACCTTTGCTATTGATCGCGGTAGTGGCCGCGCTGGTGGTTTCCGGCCTCGGCCCGGCCGACCGCATCACTTGGGTGCTCGAGGTCACGCCGGTGCTCATTGCGCTGCCCTTGCTGGTGGCAACCCACGGGCGTTTTCCGCTCACGCCCTTGCTCTATCGGCTGATCGCCCTGCATGCGGCGATCCTGCTGCTGGGTGCGCATTACACCTATGCGCAGGTCCCGCTGGGATTTTGGCTGCAGGACATGTTCGATCTGAGCCGCAATCACTATGACCGCCTGGGGCATGTGGCTCAGGGGTTCATCCCCGCCATGATTGCGCGCGAGATCCTCATCCGGCGTTCGCCGCTGGCGCCTGGGAAATGGTTGTTCTTCCTCGTGGTATGCGTATGCCTGTCCATCAGTGCGTTTTACGAGTTCATCGAATGGTGGGTTTCGCTGCTGGCCGGGGCCGAAGGGGATGCCTTTCTTGCCACCCAGGGGGACGTGTGGGATACGCAATGGGACATGTTCCTGGCCATGTGCGGCGCCATCGTCGCGCAATGGCTGCTGGGGCGGGTGCAGGACAGACAACTGGCGCGGTTGTAGCGGAGGGAAATCGCGAGCGGAAGCTCGCTCCCACCCCGGAACCGTCGACCGACACCATCCCGACCGGAACTAACCACGGCCTCCTTCGGACAACCGGGCGAGCATGCTTTGCTGGGCATTGCAGGGCGGATTGCCATCGGGAGAAAGACGTCGATAGCTGCCGTCGGGCTGGAGTTCCCAGGCCTGAACGTTGTCGGCCAGGTAGGTCATGAGGTCATCCAGCAGGCGATCCTTGTGTTTCTTCTGCGTGACGGGGAAGCACAGTTCCACGCGGCGGAAGAAGTTGCGCTCCATCCAGTCGGCGCTGGCGCAGTAGATCTCTGCATCGCCGCCATTTTCGAACCAATACACGCGTGTGTGCTCCAGAAAGCGACCCACGATGGAACGAACGTGGATGTTCGTGGAAACGCCGGGGATACCCGGTCGCAGGCAGCACATGCCGCGTACGATGAGGTCGATACGCACACCCGCCTGCGAGGCCTTGTAGAGCGCCTGGATGATCTGCGGCTCCACCAGCGAATTCAGCTTGGCGATGATGCGCGCGGGACGGCCTCGCCGGGCAGCATCGGCCTCCCGTTCGATGTGTCTGAGCAGGTTTTCGTGCAGGGTGAAGGGTGATTGCCACAGCTTGTGCAGCTTCGATACACGCCCCAGGCTGGTCAGCTGCAGGAACACCTGATGCACATCCTCGCCGATGAGCCGGTCGGCGGTAAACAGGCCGTAATCGGTGTAGAGCCGTGCAGTGCGCGGATGATAATTCCCCGTGCCGAGATGCACGTAGCGCCGCAACCGCTTGCCTTCACGACGCACCACCAGAATGACCTTGGCATGGGTTTTGTAACCCACCACGCCATACACCACATGCGCACCGGCCTCTTGCAAACGCGTGGCCAGTGCGATGTTGGCGGCCTCATCGAAGCGGGCGCGCAGTTCGATGATGACCGTCACTTCCTTGCCTTTGTTGGCGGCGTCCACCAAGGCATCCACCACGGCTGAGTCGGGCCCGGTACGGTAGAGCGTTTGCTTGATGGCCACCACGCTCGGATCACCGGCGGCCTGGCGCAGGAAATCGATCACGGGCAGGAAGGATTCGAAGGGATGATGCAGCAACACGTCCTGCTGGGCGATGACCTCGAACAGGTCGGTGCTCGCCGCGAGCGGTGTAGGAATGCCTGGGGTGAAGGCCGGGTACTTGAGTTCAGGGCGGTCCACCAGATCGGCTACTGCGGCCAGACGATTCAGGTTGACGGGGCCGTTGGCCAGGTAGATGTCCTCGGGGCCGAGGTGGATGGTCTTCTCCAGGAATTGCCGGACCTCCTCCGGGCAGTCGTTGGCCAGCTCCAGGCGTACCACGGCGCCGTAGCGCCGTGAGGCCAGTTCGCCTTCCAGGGCGCGCAGCAAATCGTCCACCTCCTCCTCATCCACGAACAATTCGCTGTTGCGCGTCACGCGGAACTGCCAACTGCCCAGTACCTTCATGCCCGGGAACAGGTCTTCCACATGGGCGTGGATGACGGAGGACAGGAAGACGAAATCGTACGGGCCACCGCTCACCTCGGACGGCAGCGGGATCAGGCGCGGCAGCGAGCGCGGGGCCTGCACCACCGCCACACCGCTGTTGCGCCCGAAGGCATCCTTGCCCTTGAGGGCGACGATGAAGTTGAGGCTCTTGTTGAGCAGGCGCGGGAAAGGATGTGCCGGGTCCAGTCCCAGCGGGCTCAGCACGGGCAGCAATTCCTCTTCGAAATAACGGCGCAGCCAGGCCTCCTGGGCCGGGGTCCAGTCACTACGCCGCACGAAGCGGATGCCGTGTTCGGCAAATTTCGGGAACAGCACCTCATTGAGAACCCGATACTGCTCGTCCACCAGGGCCTGCGCCTTGGCATGGATGGCCTTGAGGATCTCCGGGGCACTCATGTTGTCCGGGCCGGCCTGCACCGAACCCAGTTCCGCCTTCTGCTTGAGGCCGGCAACGCGCACCTCGAAGAACTCGTCGAGATTGGTGCTGGAGATGCACAGGAAACGCAGTCGCTCCAGCAAGGGCGTGTTTTCATCATTGGCCTGCTTCAGCACACGGCGGTTGAATTCCAGCAGGCTGAGCTCGCGGTTGAGATAGTGCTCGGGTTGTTTCAGGTCGACGTTGTTCACAAGGCCACTTCCGGGTGCGGGCTTTCAGCTTAACCGAACACACCACCTGAATTGTAGGAGCGGCCTCCGGCCGCGATGTTGCGAACCTACGTGACACATTCCAGCCGCGCTGAAGAGAAACACGGGGGACACGGGGAATGGAAGACGAGCCCCGGAAGGCGTAGGTCACGTTGCGAAGCTACGTGACAGGCCTTGCCCGCTATCACCCGGGATTGCCCTTCAGGGTGAAATAGAACCTGGCGCCCTCACCTTCCCGGCTTTCCGCCCATACCTCGCCGCCGTGGCGCTGCACTATGCGCTGAACGGTGGCGAGGCCGATGCCGGTCCCGGGGTATTCGCGCCCGTGCAGGCGCTCGAAGGGACGGAACAGCTTTCCGGCGTATTGCATGTCGAACCCGGCACCGTCGTCGTGCACCACGTAGACCGTGCGGCCTTCGCTCTGCTCGCAACCGAACCCGATGTGTGCCGGCGAACGACCAGCAGTGAATTTCCAGGCATTGCCGAGCAGGTTTTCAAGCAGCGCGGTGAGCAGCGCGCCATCTGCGTCGGCGTGCACCCCTGGTTCGATACTGAACTCCACCACCCGCCCCGGGTCGGCGTGTTGCAAACCCTCAGCCAGCCCCTGCACCAGGGCAGAGAGGTCCACATCTTCGCGCACCAGTTCGGCACGCGTGATACGCGACAGGCGCAGCAGACCATCGATGAGTTCCGACATGCGCGTGGTGGCCGCACGGATGCGGTGCAGAAAATCCTGTCCCTGTTCATCCAGGCATTCCGCGTACTCCTCGGTGAGGATGGCGCTGAAGCCGTCGATGCTGCGCAGCGGCCCGCGCAAGTCGTGCGATACCGAATAGCTAAAGGCCTCCAACTCGCGGTTGAGATTGGTGAGCTGCTCCACATGCCGGGCGAGGTGCTCGTTGAGGTTACGGATCTGGCGTGCAGCACGCTCCCTTTCGGTCACGTCGCGGACGATACTCGTGAGGTACTGCTTGCCGTCCTGCACCAGAGGACTGGCACTGACCTCCAATGGGAAGCGCGTACCGTCGCGACGCTGGCCCGAGAGCAGCTCCTCACCGACGGTGCGCGCCGGGGCTTGTCCATCCCCCAGCAGGCGCAGCACATGGGACGAGGTGAACCAGTCGGGAATGAGGGTCTGGATGTCATGCCCGAGCAGTTCCCCACGCTCGAAGCCGAACATGGCCTCTGCCTGCGGATTCACGTATTCGATGCGACCCAAACGGGTACTGATCAGGATGGCGTCGGGCGCCGCCTCGATGAGTGCGCGCAGACGTGCCTCACTGGCACGCAACGAGGCGGCCATGAAGCGATGCTCGCTCACTTCGTGCCCGTAAGCATGCAGGGACTCCCCATCGGGATCGGTGATGATGAATTCGAACAGACGCGGCCCAAGGCTGAGATCCACGCTCCATTGCCCCTGGCGGATAGCCGCCGGCACGGCCGTGGCCAGGCGCGCCTCGATGCCGCTTGTGCCGGCATACTCGATCAGCTCCTGCGCGGCATTGTTGGCCCACTGGATACGGCCATGGCGGTCGAGTCGCAGAAAGGGATGCAGCCCGCGCTGCGGCAAGGCCGCCTGGCGCCGACTGGGGGCGACGGCAAATACCACCGTGTTCCTCAGATGCACGCGTGTAACATGCATGCGCATCAGTTTCCCGTCGGGTGTGCGCAGGGGGACCTCGCCGGGCTGCAGAAAGACCTCGACACCGAACCGCCGGGTGAGCACGCTCATGGTAGCGTTGAGCGGACGCGGTGGCGCCGCCTGCAAGAGCCCCAGACCAAGCGCATCGGCCAACGTAGTCACCTCCACCCACTCGGCGATTTCCCGGGAAAGCTCGTTCACGGCGTCACATCGGGACGTTGCCGGGGACGCGCCGATGAGCTAGTGATTGAAATCATGCGCATCCTCATGCATTCAGAGGAAGACCTGGACATCCGGGATTTCCTCGAGCCGGAAATGACCGTGGAAAGCCACGATCCAGAAGCCGTGTTCAGTGCCCTGCAGATGTTCGCCACCTCACTTGCCCTGTGCAGCTTTTCCGTGCTGTATTCCTACGCCGAGACCATTGGCGTTGAACCAGCGTCCATCGGCATCCGCATACGCTGGTCCTATGCGACCGACGTGGGCGGTATCGACGAAATCGCCATGGATATCGACTGGCCCGGCCTGCCCGACTCACGCAAGGACGCGGCCAGGCGCGTGGCGGCGTCTTGCACCCTGCACCGAACGCTGGAACATTCACCGCAGGTGCATACCCGGGTCGGTTGAGCGCCTTCCTGGACGAGCCCACCGATGCGTGATGCTTCCCACCGGACGGGCTCCCACAACGGAGATCGCCTCAGCCGACCAGGGCCTCCACGGTACGCACGATGGTCTCCCGGCCGATACCGTGGTGTTCGAGCAATTCCCGGGGCTTACCGGAGCGCGGCTCGTCCGTTACGGCGAGGATATGCACCGGTGCATGGGCACACACAGCGACCGCAATCGCCTCGCCCAGGCCGCCCTCGCGCCAGTGGTCCTCCACAGTGATCACGAGCCCCGTCTCGCGGGCCGCCTCGATGAGCGTTGCCGTGTCCAGTGGTTTCACTGAATAGGCGTCGATGACCCGCACTTTGACACCGCGTGCGGCGAGCATGTCGCAGGCCGCCAGCGCCTCGTGCACAGTGATGCCTGCCCCCACCAGGGTGGCGACGTCCGCATCGGAGCGCCTCAGCACCTTGCTGCCGCCCACCACGAAACGCTCCTCGTTGTCGTACAGCACCGGTGTCTTGCCGCGCGTGGTGCGCAGGTAGACGATGCCGTGGGTGTGCAGCGCGCACTCGGTGAGGCGTTCGGCACTCACCGCGTCTGCGGGATACAGCACGGTGCTATCCAGCACCGCGCGAAACGTGGCGAGGTCCTCCAGGCCCATTTGCGACGGCCCGTCCTCACCGATGGACACGCCCGCATGGCTGCCACAGACCACCAGGTGCGGCGGACGGCTGTGCCCGGCCATGCGGATGAAGTCGTAGGCGCGTGAGAGGAAACAGGCGAAGGTGGCGGCACAGGGCACGAAGCCGCTGGTCGCAAGACCGAGGGCCGTTCCCACCATGTTCTGTTCGGCGATGTAGCCCTGAAAGAACCGGTCCGGATGGCGCTCTGCGAACAGGTCGGTACGCGTGGAGTTGCTCACATCGCCGTCGAGCACCACCAGTCTCGCGAAACCGTCACCAAGACGGCTCAGTGCCTGCCCGAAGGCCTCGCGCGTGGCGACCTCCTGGCCCTGCCGGTAATTTGGCATCAGCGGTTGGGGGGATGCCATGGGCTGCGAAGACATACCGAGGCGCTGCGGCTCGACCCGCAGGCGGATATCCTCACCCTTCAGTTCGACGAGGGCCTGATCGCGCTGCGCCGGCTTCAATGCCTTGCCGTGCAGGTCGTCCTTGGCCTCCAGAAACGACACCCCCTTGCCCTTCACGGTGCGCGCGATGATCGCGGTGGGTCCTTCCTTGGCGGCCACGGTCAGGGCATCGGCGATCTCGCTGATATTGTGGCCATCGATCTCGAGGGCGTTCCAGCCGAAGGCCTTGAAACGCGCTGAGTACACACCCAGGTCATGGCGATAAGGGGTGGGGCCGCTCTGGGCGAGGCCATTGACGTCCACGATGGCCACCACGCGCGCGAGTCCGTGCAGGCTGGCGAACTGCGCCGCTTCCCATACCGAACCCTCCGAGCATTCGCCGTCGCCCAGCAGACAGTAAACGTGAGCGTCGATGCCGTCCAAGCGGTTGGCCAAGGCGATGCCGTTGGCGGCGGCGAGCCCCTGCCCGAGGGAGCCCGTGGCCACCTTCACCCAGGGATTGCGTGGCGTGGGATGTCCTTCCAGGGTGCTGTCGATGCGTCTCAGGGTGCGCAGTTCGTCGCTGATGGCACCCGCTTCCCATAACGCCGCCCAGAGGATGGGCACGGCGTGGCCCTTGGAAAGCACAAAGGCATCCACATCGCGGGCCTGCGGATCGGTCGGGTCCCAGCGCATCTGATAGAAGAACAGCGTGGCGACGATGTCGGCACAGGACATCGCCGAGGTCGGATGGCCCGACCCGGCTTCGCTGGTCATCTCCACCGCATGGCGCCGCAGCTTTTGCGCCATCTGCGCGAGGCCTTCCACGTCCAGAGGTGTTACGGCGGTGCGGTTCATGGCGAATCCCCGTGCTGGCGGCCGCACACAGGCTTGCCTGTGCGCAGCGGCGGGCGTGTATCCCATTCCGATAATATGGACCGCCCTCCGACGCGACGCTCGCGGTGTTTCGTTATTGAGACGCGGCAATTTGCCCTCGCGCCTTATGCTTGCATCGCCTAATCACGATTCTGTACCGCTGAAACGGCGGCAAACAGCGACATTGAAGGTTTTCACGCCAGGCATCGACTGCATATGCCTTTTTCTTTCGCCCATGCCGCTGCATATAGCAGAGAGCACAACCGTGGCCTAGGCTTCATCGTGCAGGAAGGCATCGCGACAACAAGGAGAGCGCCATGGCCGACAGACCATTCGAAGAAGAACTGGACTCATTGAAATCCGACATCGCGCATCTTCGTTCCGACGTGGCGGATCTCACCAATGTGATCCGTGGAACCGCCAGCGAAAGGGCGATCGACATGAAAGCGCAACTGCAGGAACGTATGGACGCGACCCGCGAACAGGTTCGTCGCAGGCTCAAAGAGGCACGCGAGCGCAGTGGCAAGGCGCTGGACGACGTGGAAGAAAAGATTGGTGAGCACCCGATTGGCAGTATCGCGACGGCCGTGGGTGTCGGTTTCCTGATTGCCAAGCTGATGGACCTGGGGAACCGCCGCTGAACACATTGGCTGAGTTCGTGATCGCCCTTGCCGACCTCTTCGAGGCTGAGGCAAGGGCGATGCGGCAATCCCTTGCCCGCTTTGCGGGCGCGTTGGCGCTGGTCGTTGCAGCAGTGCTGTTTGCGTTTGCCGGTCTTGCGTTCTGGGTCTGGAGTCTTTACCTGTATTCCGCCCGCCACCTGCCCGCCGACGCCGCCGCACTCGCGACCGGCCTGGTGACATTGCTGGTTGCGGGGCTAATCGCATGGGCAGCAAAACGCCTGAACCAATAACCCCCCACGAAGCCAAGGAACGCCTGCGAGGTATCGCCCGCGAAACGGGCCTGGCACCGTGGGTACGCCGGCAACCCGTAGACGCCATACTCGTGGCCGTGGTCGGCGGCTTCGTGCTCGGCGGCATTCCGCGCTTGTGGAGCATCCTGTGGGGCACCCGTGTCGGCAAGCGCCTGGGGCGGAAGGTCGCCGAGCGCATCGTCTGACGAGGAGCACGTGCAAACACGTCGTCAGGCAACTGCACCTGGCCTGGCCTGCCCTGGCCCCACACCCAGGCCGCAGCGGCTGTCCCCCCATTTCCGGCCGGCATCTCGCACGACCTGACCTACGTCACGGCCGCCGGCCATCGCCGTCCTTGCACATCTCCCACAAGCGCGCGTGCAGGCCGTCGGTAATGCGTTCGTCATCGCGCATGCCCTTGCCGTGGCGGGCCAGGTCCTCGGGCATGACGGGTTCGCCCAGTTCGACCACGATGGCGCTGCGGCGCGGAACGCGATGGCCGGGCGGCAGGGCGTCATGGGCGCCACGGATGATCACGGGCACCACGGGCACGGCGCGGCTGGCCAGCACCAGGCCGATGCCGCGCTTGAAGGGCAACAGGCGGCCGTCGGCGGAGCGCCGGCCTTCGGGGAACCACACCAGGGGCTTGCCGGCATCGAGCACGGCGGTGGCGAGCGCAAGGCTGGAGACGGCGCCGCGGCGCGGATCCACCGGCAGCACGTGGGCCATACGGCTGAAGCCGCGCAACACCGCATTGGCGAAGGCCATGTCGCTTATGCCCGCCCAGTGCACCTCGCGCACCGTACCCTCGGGCAGCACCGCGGCCAGTGCGAAGGGGTCGAGCAGGCTGCCGTGATTGGGAACGAGCAGGTAGGGCCCGTGCTTCGGCAGGTGCTCCGCACCGCGTGCCTGTACCCGGAACAGGCGGCGCATGAGCCAGCGGTTGAAACGCGTGAGTACCTGGGCAATGCGTTCCACCGGCCTTTTCAGGGGCGTGAGGTACACGCGCTCCTTCTTGCCCAGCATGTGCTCGGGATGCGCCAGCCAACCGCCGCGTTGCTCCGCCTGCTGCGCCTCACCCACCGCCGACAGCAGGTCGCGTACCGTTCCCATCTGGCCAATGGCCGCGTCGTCCAGTTCCACGCCCGTGCGCGTGGCCAGTTCCAGGGTGAGGTCGATCCAGCCGAGGGAATCGATCCCGAGCTCCAGTTCCAGGTGCGTATCGGGGGTGAGCCGGCGATCGGCGTAGCGAGCAGCCAGCCATGCCCAGGCGGTGCGCGCCGCCTCACCGCCGAGCAGGGACTGATCAGCCGCCGTCCACTGTTCCGGTGGCAGCGGTCGCGCGCGCGCACCCGGCCCCTCGCTGCGCGCGTTGTGATAGCGCTCGGGCAACAGATGCCGCCGCAGTTTGCCCAGTCGCGTCCGCGGCAGCGGTTCGTGGGTGATGGCGAAGGCCCCGGGCCGCTGGTAGCTGGCGAGCCGTCGCACGCCCTCGGTGACGGCGGCACGCACCGCCTCCTCCTCGGACACACCTTGGCGTACGGCCTCCACGGCCTCCGGCACCACCAGCAGCGCCAGGCCTTGATCGGTAGGCAACAATGCCGCCTCACGGATGAAAGGACTGGCGGCAAACACCGCCTCCACTTCCTCCGGCTGCACGTTCACACCGCCCGCGGTGACGATGATCTCGGCGAAGCGCCCCTGTATGTACAGATAACCCGCGGCGTCGAGCTCGCCGCGATCCCCGGTACGGAACCAGCCGTCTGCGGTGAACACCTCGCGTGTCTTGTCCGGGCGCTGGTGATAGCCGGCGAACACACCCGGGCCGCGTGCCTGCACCTCACCTGCGCGGATGCGCAGTTCGGTGCCGGGCACCGCCCGGCCCACACTGCCGTAGCGCACCGGGGGCCGATCCAGACTCAGCAGCGGCGAGGTCTCGGTGAGGCCATAGCCGACGGCGAGATTCCAGCCGAAGGCCTCCAGGCGGCGGGCAAGCCTGGGATCGAGCGCGGCACCGCCGCAGGCCGCGATCCGCAGGCGCGGCGCCAGGCGCCGATGCAATGGTGCAAACACCTTGGAGCCGGGATTGGTGCCCGTGAGGCGGCGCACGGCACCGCATATGGCGAGGGCGGCACTGAAGCCACTGGCTGCCACCATCCCCGCGTTGCGTACGCGCGCCTCCAGCGCCTCGAACACCGCCGCATACAGGCGCGGCACCCCGATGATCAGCGTGGCATCACTGGCGCGCAGGGCCCGCGCGATCTGTGGTCCGGTGAGACCCGCGGGGATCATCAGCGGCAGGCCGAGGGCAAGGGGTGCCAGCACCCCCAAGGCGAATGGGTAGACGTGATGGGCAGGCAGTGGCAGCAGCACGCGGTCGTCGTCACGCACCAGACTGCTGCCGGTGAGGACCTCGATCTGGTAGACGAGATTGCGATGTGTGAGCGGTACGCCCTTGGGTGGACCCGTGGTGCCCGAGGTGTAGAGCATGGCGGCGACCGCCGCCGGATCCTGGCCAGGTCCGGGCAGCACCGCGTCGCTCACGGGTACATCCTGGTCGATGGGCAGCATGGGCGTACCGGGCGGCAGTGCGTCCGCGTGCGCGGCATCGGTTAACACCAGGCATGCACCGCTGTCGTCGAGCACGTGCGCCAGGGTAGCGCCGCTGAACTGCACATCCAGCGGCACGATGACCGCACCGATGTGCAGCGCACCCAGCACGGCCGCGATCCACGGCGGGCGGAACTCCGCGTAGAGCGCCACCCGAGCACCGGGAGTAACCCCACGTGAGGCCAGGCAGCGCGCCATGTGCATGGTCGCCTGCAGCAGTTGTGCACGGGTCCAGCGCGTGGCCCCCGTACGCGTGAAGGCGAGCACGGCCTCGCGTTCGCTCCCGCGCTGCAGTGCCTCGATAATGGCATGCAGGGTGTTCATCGGTGCAGGCGCCTCAGCACGGCAAGGCTGCGCTCGATCAGCCGGTAACACTCCCCGCACGGGCCTTCGCACACATCGTGTTCATAGGTGTCGAGCACCTTGATCCAGCACCCGGGCGGTAAACGGAAGTCCAGGGGTGCGGTCCCGGCGTTCAGCACCACCAGCACATCGTCGTCCCGCACGGCCTCACCCCGATCGTCAACCTCGCCGCTGGCCTCACCCGCGAGCAACATGCCGATGCAGCGGCATTCCAGATCGCGCCAGTCCTCATCCTGCATTTCCCTGCCGCTCGGCCGCAGCCAGGTGATGTCCTTGACCGCTGTGCCGCGGATGTCCTTACCGAAAAAGAATCGGCGTCGCCGCAGCACCGGATGGGCACGCACAAGGTCCACCGTGGCACGGGTGAACTCGCGTAGTTCCTCTTGCCATGGCTCCAGGTCCCAGCATAGCCAGCTCAGTGCATTGTCCTGGCAGTAGGTGTTGTTGTTGCCCTGCTTGGTATGCCCGAACTCATCGCCACCCAGCAGCATGGGCACGCCCTGGGACAGCAGCAGGCTGGCGATGAAGTTGCGCATCTGGCGCCGCCGCAGGCTGAGGATGGCGGGGTCGTCGGTCTCCCCCTCCACACCGCAATTCCAGCTGTAGTTCTCATCCGTACCGTCGCGGTTATGCTCCCCGTTGCGCGCGTTGTGCTTGCGGTCGTAACTCACCAGGTCACGCAGGGTGAAGCCGTCATGGGCGGTGACGAAATTGATACTGGCGAAAGGCCGGCGCCCGTCGGCCTCGTAGAGATCGCTCGAGCCGGTGAGACGGTAGGCCAGGTCGGCGGTCTGCCCCGTATCGCCGCGCCAGAAGCGCCGCACCGTGTCGCGGTAACGGCCGTTCCACTCGGTCCAGCCGGGGGGAAACCCACCCACCAGGTAACCGCCCTCCCCCAGGTCCCAGGGTTCGGCGATAAGCTTCACCTGGGAGATGATCGGGTCTTGGTGAATCACGTCGAAAAAGGCGCTGAGCCGACTGACGTCGTGCAATTCCCGTGCAAGTGCGGCGGCGAGGTCGAAACGGAAACCATCCACGTGCATCTCCGTGACCCAGTAACGCAAGCTGTCCATGATCAGCGTGAGCACCCAGGGATGCACCAGATTCAGGGTGTTGCCCGTGCCCGTGAAATCCGTATAGTAACGCGGATTGTCCGGTGCCAATCGGTAGTAGGCAGCGTTGTCGATGCCGCGAAACGAGAGTGTGGGGCCGAGGTGGTTGCCCTCGGCCGTGTGGTTATAGACCACGTCCAGGATCACCTCGATGCCCGCGGCGTGTAGCGCCTTCACCATGGTCCGAAACTCGGTCATGGCGTTGGGACCGACGCTATAGCGTGTGTCCGGCGCGAAGAAGCATACCGAGTTGTAGCCCCAGTAATTGTGCAGGCCCTGTTGTATGAGCTGCCTGTCGTCCACGAACCAGTGCACAGGCATCAGTTCCACCGCGGTAACACCGAGATAGCGGAGGTATTCGATTGCCACAGGATGTGCAAGACCTGCATACGTGCCGCGCAGTTCGTCGGGAATGGCGGTATTGAGCATGGTAAAGCCCTTCACATGCAGCTCGTAGATGAGCGTGCGGTGCCACGGGACCGCCGGCGCGTGGTCATTCCCCCAATCGAAACCCGCATCCACCACGAGATTACGCGGCATGTGCGGCGCACTGTCGCACTCGTCCAGTTGCAGGTCGGCATCGGGATGACCGAGGGTGTAACCGAAGTGGCTGTCGTCCCACGTCAGGCAGCCGCTGATGGCGCGGGCGTAAGGATCGAGCAGCAGCTTATGGGGATTGAAGCGATGCCCCTGCTCAGGTGCCCAGGGGCCGTACACACGATATCCATACTCCTGCCCAGGCTGCAGCCCGGGCACATACACGTGCCACACACGGTGGGTGTGCTCATCCACGGGTATGCGAAACTCCGTTCCCTGGTCGTCGAACAGACACAGTTCCACACACTCGGCATGCTCGGAAAACAAGGCGAAATTCACCCCGGAGGGATCCCAGGTGGCGCCGAGTGGATACGGGCGCCCGGGCAGTTGCCTCACACCTCGCCGACGGGTGCGCGTCATGTGCCGAGTCTAGGACACCCCACAGGCCAGGGCATGGCGCCTGTAGCGGACCTGGGTCGAATGGGCAAGAAAATCCACTTTCGACCTTTCGGCGGCGTACCGGCGCCAACGGGCGGCTAAACTCGTGCTTTAGAGGGAACGCAATGCAGCATCCACATACACCTCGCCATCCGACCGACGCCCTGACCGGCCTTTACACCTGGCGCGAATTCGAACGCTTGCTGTGCGCCTCCAGTGCCCGTGTGGATCGCTACGGCGGGGCGCTCGGGCTGGTGGTGTTCGAGTTGGACAAGTTCTCCGAGCTGGCGCACCGGCTGGGGCCCGAGCACTGCGATGAACTGCTCAAGCGTCTTGCAGACATGCTCGCCCGGCATGTGCGTGCCAGCGACGTACTGGCCCACTGGAAAGGTGGGCGCTTCGCCGTGCTTGCACCTGAACTGGATCTGCACGAGACCACGGGCTTCGCCGTGAAGTTGCGCCGGCTCGTGGCCGAATACCGGCACAATGGCAGCGGGCTCATCTCGGCCAGCTTCGGCGTGACCGAATATCACATCGGCGAGAGCCTCGACCTTTTCACCGACCGCGCCCTGGGTGCGCTTGCCCACGCACAGGCCAACGGCGGTAACCGGGTGGCCGCTGCCCGCGCGGAGCAGGACTGAGTGCTCAAGAGGAGCGGCGCCGCGCGCGCATGACCCGGCGGTAGGCCTCGTTGATGGCGGCCATCGCGTCGTCGTCGGCGGGCACATCGCCCCGGGCCGCCACGGCGTCGGGGTGGTGCTGGCGGGTAAGCCGTCTGAAGGCGGCACGCACCTCCGCGTCGCTGGCATCACGCAGGATGCCGAGCACGCGATAGGGGTCACTACGCTGGGGTTGCACGGCATCCATGCGCCGCCAATAGCCCGGCAGGTCGAAGGCGTCACACAACTGATCCAGGAAGGCACACTCCGCGGTGGTCAAGCTGCCGTCGGCAATGGCCAGGTGATACAGGCGCTCCAACAGGTCCTCCAATGCGGAGCTGCCCAGCCCCGAACCTTGCACCAGTTGGACCACGAAGGGCTGAAATGCGCCGACCTCGTTCACGTTCTGTGCGAACAACTGGGCGTAACGCGTACGTTCAGCGGGTGGGAAGCGGAACAGGCGCGCGAAGGCCGCGACCTCTTGCTCGTTGGTCGTGCCGTCACAGCCCGCCAGGTGGGCCGCAATCACGGTCGCGGCGGTCAAGCTGACGCGGGGTTCCCGGTCCGTACCAGCAAACAGGCCGCTCCGGTCTTGGGCTGCCGGCGGTCGTTCCAGCCATCGTCTAAAGAAGCGCAGCACACCAACCCCACGAAAGTGATGGTCTGTGGTGAAACCATAGCGCGGGGTTTCCGGGCCGCAAGCCAAAGCGGGCCCCAAGCAGTGGATGAGGGCGCCCACGGGGAGTAGGAGCGGGTATCAGTGGGCGCGCGTGTGCGGTTCGGTCGTCGCGCTGCGCTCCACCCGGTGGCGGTCACTGTGCCCCATCAGGTACTCGCGCAGGGCCACGGCGTTGTTGTGCTCGGTGTCGCGCGCCGCGTACAGCAGGGTGAGATGGCCGCGCCTCGCCAGGGCACGCAGGCGTGCCAATGCCTCCGGCCGGTGGTCCAGTTCCGCGAAGTAGCGCTGACGGAAGGCCTCCCAGCGGGCGGGATCATGGCCGAACCAGGTGCGCAGCGCCGTACTGGGTGCCAGCTCCTTCTCCCAGGCATCAAGTCGCAGTGCCTCTTTGCGCAGCCCGCGGGGCCATACCCGGTCAACCAGCACGCGGATCCCGTCCGACGTGGCGTCCTGGTCATATACCCTTTTTACGTCAATACGTTGTCGCATATTTTTAAAGTAGCTCCGAAATACCCCCTGGCATGATGTCTTGCTCATAACCCGGTTGCCATCAATGGGTTACCGGGCGCATTTAAAGTATCTCGTCAACCATGTTCCGCATGGAGCCGGGCCGTCACCTGTGCCACGCAGCAGCGAAACGGAACCGGGCCAATGCATTCGGTCCCAGCCACAGCGGTCGTGGTTGCCTTGCCCGCGATGGATCAAAGCAGCGAAAGAAACTCCAGCACCTCGTCGGGGTCGCGCAGACGGTAGCGGGCCGTGGTGGGCGCAGGTTGGTCCTGCACCACGATACCGGTGCCGTCATTGGCAAGCAGGCTGAAGGCATCCTCGTCGGTCTGGTCGTCACCGATGTAGATCGGCCAGGCACCCGGCGCCATGCGTTCCCGTATCCACTGCATGGCGCGCCCCTTGTGCCAGTCCATTGCCGGGAGTAGCTCAATCACCTTTCTGCCGTGACTGGCACGCAGACCCTCAACCATGGACAGGGCCGCTTCCGCGGCCTCCTTCACGTGATGCACATCGCCAGGGGAGACCCGGCGGTAATGGGCAGCAAGCGCAAAACGCTTGCGTTCCACCAGCGCACCGTTCACGTCCGCCAGTCGCTCGCGCAGAAACTGCTCGGCCGCATCAAGTGCAGGCAGGCGCGCCAACGCCTCGGCAGGCTGGTAACTGAGGTCAGCCGGGCCGGCAATATCGAAGCCGTGGCTACCGGCGTACCAGGCGGTGGCGAGCCCTACGCGCGCTTGCAGGTTGGCCAGGTCACGACCGCTCACGAAAGCCACGGGCATACGTTCGGCGAGGGCGCTGAGCACGTCACGCATGGCGGGCGCCAGCAGCGCCTCGCCCGGCGTACCGGTGATGCCCGTGAGGGTGCCGTCGAAATCCAGGAACAGTGCCGTGGCACGGCCCGGCGACAGGATGTCTTCCACCCGTTCCAGTGCGGATGGCAGCACCGCGGATTCAGGGAGCGTCGCCGGCAGCACCACACTGAACAGGTCGAACATGGCAGGATGCCCGGCCGGCGCCGCGGTAACATCCCACAGCGTCGTGATCCCAGCCGCCCTGGCGGCGTCCGCCTGCACCTCGCCCCGCACGAAGGCGGCGCTGCGTGCTGCCGGCACCTCCAGGCGGCGCAGCGCTTCCAGCCAGAGATCGGGCGCCGGCCAGGGCTGCATGCGAAAGCGCTCCAGGTCCCGGCCGTCCACGCGCGCATGGAACAGCCCTGCCAGGCCCGCGGCGCGCAGTACCGCTTCGCTGTGTTGCGCGAGGCTCACGGCGGCGATAGCGATGCCACATCCGCGCAGTGTGCGCGCCAGCCTCACCGCCGGCTCGTACACGGGTGGTGGTGTCTTGTGCACACGCACGATCAATCGTGCCCCGGCGGCGTTGGCCAGGCCCCATGCGCTTGGGCTGTACGGTGCGTCATCGGGCTTTCCGATCGGCAGGTCGATACGACGGGCTTCAAGCAGGCGCTGTGCGGCGGCTTGCAAGGGACGTCCGCGCACGTGCGCGGCGAAGTCCTGTTCCGTATCAAAGGGGGAATGCCCTGGCGCGGGCGCATGCCGCGCAAGGAACTCGTCGAAGGCCTCCTGCCAGGCGCCGGCACTCGCGGCCTCCGCCTGCAACAACACGCCATCCAGCGCGAACAGCACCGCGTCGAAGCGGGCACGTTCGATGGTGGTGACGGCCTCCCGCTGGGCGGTACCCACGGCGTCAGCCGCGCTTGGCGGCAATGAGATCGAGCAGCGCGTCGTAGGGCTCGATGAACTTCTGTACCCCTTCCCGCTCCAGCTGGTCCGTGATGGCCTTCAGGTCGATACCGAGGCGCTCCAGATCCGCGAGTACGGCCCTGGCCTCGGCGATACCCTCTTCCACGGTATCCGCGCGCGCCTTGCCATGATCGGCAAAGGCCGCGAGGGTCTCGTCGGGCATGGTGTTCACCGTGTCGCGGCCGATGAGCGGCTCCACATACATCACATCGCTGTAACGCGGGTTCTTGGTACTGGTACTCGCCCACAACAGCCGTTGGGGATGGGCACCGCGTTCCGCCAAACGGCGCCAACGCTCACTGCCCACGATGGCCAGGTAACGCTGATAGGCCAGCTTGGCGTTGGCAATGGCCGTCTTTCCCAGCAACTCCTGCGGTCTTGGTTCGGCACCGACGCCGTTTTCCGTGCGTATGCGCGACTCCAGGGTCTTGTCCACCAGGGTGTCGATGCGCGACAGGAAGAAGCTCGCCACCGACGATATGTCGTGCAGCGCACGGCCCGCTTCGAGCCGCCGCTCCAAGGCACGAAGATAGGCTTCGGCCACCGCTTCGTAGGCATCGATGGCGAACAACAGCGTGACGTTGACGTGGATTCCCTGGAACAGGAGTTCCTCGATGGCGGCGACACCCGGGGCCGTGCCTGGGATCTTGATATACACGTTGGGACGGCCCACCTTTTCGTGCAGGTGCCGCGCTTCGCTTATCGAGGCCGTCGTGTCATAGGCGAGGTGCGGCGACACCTCCAGGCTCACATGGCCGTGCACGCCTTCGGTCCGATCGAACAGCGATCGCAGCACATCGCAGGCGTCCCGCACATCGGTGGTGACGATCTCCTCGTAGATCTCCTGCACCGATCTGCCCTTAGCGGCGAGGCTGTGCATCTGTTCGTCGTAGGCGTGACCCCGGCTGATGGCCTTGTGGAAAATGGCCGGGTTGGAGGTGACGCCGCGCAGACCGTCCTGTCGCCAGCGTCGCTCCAGGTCCCCGCTGCGGAGCATGTCGCGAGTGAGATTGTCAATCCACCAACTTTGACCAAAATCGCTCAGCTGCCGCAGCGGGTTCATGGTGACCTCCTCAAGGGTTCTTTCAGATTTTCTGTTCCATGGCCGGCTGATACGCTCCCTTCTGGGCCGCGCCGTTCAGCTTGGCGCGATGGAAAAAGGCCTTGCGGGCCTCGTCCACCTTGCTCGGGTCCCCCTTCCAGAGCTTCATCACGGGGTCCTGCAGGGCGCGAGCGTAGGAGAAGCTGAGGTTCCAGGGCAGTCCGGGATGCCGTGTATGCATGGCGTTGAGGTTGGCGCTGGCCTGCTCGGGCGTCTGTCCACCGGAAAGGAAATTGATGGTCGGTACCGCGCCGGGAACCGTGCGCCGCAACACTTCCACCGTGCGATCGGCCACTTCCTCGGGAGTGGACGGGTGTGCGTGTGATTTGCCCGCGATGACCATATTGGGCTTGAGCACCATCAGTTCGAGTTGCACGCCATGGCGGTGCAGCGCATGGAACACCTCGTGGAAGGCCCGTTCACTCACCTCGGCACATTGATCGATGGAATGATCGCCATCAATCAGTACCTCCGGCTCCACGATGGGCACGATGCCCTGGTTCTGGCAAATGGCGGCGTAGCGGGCCAGCACCTCCGCATTGGCCTGGATGGCGAGGCGCGTGGGATGTCCGCTGCTGATGTTGTACACCGAACGCCACTTGGCGAAACGCGCACCTTTCTGCTTATAAACGGCGAGCCGCTCAGCCAATCCGTCCAGGCCCTGGCTCACCTTGTCACCGCCCGTGAAGGGCAGTTCCACCAACCCCTTGTCCACCTTGATACCGGGTACGATGCCCTGCTTGGCGCAGAGCTCCGGCAGCAGCGTGCCGTTGGCCGCCTTCTGGTCCAGCGTCTCCTCGAACAGGATGATGCCGGACAGATAATCACCCACCTGTGGTGTCCCGATGAGCAGCTCACGATAGGCGCGCCGCGTATCAGGATTGGAGGGAATGCCTGCGGCGTCGAAACGCTTGGTGATGGTGGGGATACTCTCATCGGCGGCCAGAATGCCCTTACCGGGCACCACCAGTGCCGCCACCGTGGCTTTCATGTCTTTGACTGCATCGATGACCATGTCCATGGGTCGCCTCCCAGGCAAAACTTGACTGTCACGAGTGGATGGGGAATGACCATTCCCTGCGCTTTCCAGAGTATAGGAATGCGCACCGCCCGCCCTGTGGGACGGGCGCGACCAGTATTCCTCACTCGGCGACCAAGTGGTAGTCCTGGCGCGGCTCCAGAACGTCTTCGGCCCAGCGCAGCGCGGCGGAAATGCTGGCGAAGCCGACCAGGCCCGTGGCAAGGATCAGCGCATGCCTGATCTCGTCCGCGTCCGCGCCGCACGCCAACGCACGCCGCACGTGGCTGTGCACCGCACCTTCCGAATGCACCGCCGCGGCGGCGACCAGTTGCAGCAGATGCGCGGTCTTCCCGTCCAGCGGACCCGCGGCGCGCGTCGCCTCACCCAAGTTCTCCACCGCCCGCACCCACGCCTCGTGACGTTCGCGCAAAGTGCAATACCAACGCGGGATTTCGTCGTTCATGGGCAACCCCCTTGCGGGCGCAATCGTTGCCGTGGGCCCTGCTTATGCGCCCGTTGATTTCTATACTCCTTATAGCCGTTCGTGAAGAGGGCCACGCATGCGCGAGCACGACATGCAGTTGCTGCAGGCCCGCCTGGATGCACTCGATGCCTGCATCGCTGGTCTGGAGCGCGACATGGAAGGGGCCGATCCCAAGTTGCGCGAGACCTACCAGACGCAGTTGTATGAAGCCGCTGACAAGCGCCGAACCGCCATGAATCTCATGGCCGAACTGCGCCTGCAGCAGGCCAAGAGCTGGGAACGCAGCGACCTGTGGAACGGTCTCGAGGCCGTGTTCAACGACCTGGGCGCATTCCTCGACCGTGTCACCCACTCCCGACCACCACCACCGCGATGACTGCCGCCGAAAGAAATATCGCCACCTGGGACGTCGCGGAGGTCTATCGGCGCCTGCGTCACGACCCATCGTTCCAGATGCTGGACGTGCGCGCGGCGCCTGATTTCGCCGCGTGGCGCATCGAGGGGCGCGCTCCCATACCCACGCTCAACCTGCCCTATTTTGAATTCCTCGACCTGGCCCAGGATGAGGATGTGGTTGGTGCCGTGGTGCACAGCGCACCCACGGCCATACTCCCGCACCTGCAACCCGAACTGCCGGTGCTCGTGATCTGTCCCCACGGAAATACCTCCGCCCTGGTCGCGGAAGGATTGCGCCGGCTGGGTGTGCGGGCGGTAAATCTGGCCGGCGGCATGGCGGCCTGGGGCGATCACTATCATGCGGCGACCATCGTCGATACCGGTGCATTGCGCATCATCCAGATCAGCCGACCGGCGCGCGGCTGCCTCAGCCACATGGTGGCCAGCGACGGCAAGGCGGCAGTCATCGATCCGCTACGGCATGTGCAGGTCTACCGCGATTTCGCCGCCGCCCATGGATGGGACATCACACATGTGCTCGACACCCACATGCATGCCGACCACCTGAGCGGCGGCGTGCTGCTGGCGCAGCAGGCGCAGGTGGATTACCACCTGCATCCCTACGATGCCATCCATCCCATGGATATGCTGCCCGCGCGCTTCGACTATCGCTTCCTCCACGAGGGACAGTGTCTGCGCGTAGGCCACGCCGTGCTGCGCGCGCTGCACATCCCGGGGCATACCCTGGGCGAGGTCGCTTTCCTTGTGAGCGATGAATGGCTCATCGCCGGTGACAGCCTGTTCATCGCATCGGTGGCACGCCCTGACCTGGGCGGCCACCCCGAGAAATGGGCGCCGCTGTTCCATCACTCGCTGCAACGCTTGCTGACACTGCCGGACGGGGTCGTGGTGCTGCCTGCCCACTTCAGCACACTGCAAGAAGGCGATACCGCCGGCCGCTTCATGGCCCGCCTGGACGAACTGCGCATGCACAACGAAGGTCTCGCCATGGCGGCGCGCCCGGAAGGCGAATTCACCCGCTACATCCTGGGCAGTCTGCCTGAATTCCCCGACAAATATGTGGAAATAAAGCGCATCAACACCGGCCTCGCAGAGGCCGACGAGCGTCGGGCCTCGGAATTGGAACTGGGCAAGAACGTATGCGCACTCACCCGTCGCCCTCAATGACACACCCGCAACAGGGGCTCTCGGCGACGTGTCCATGCGGATAGGTAGACACACATATGGTGAGTTTTACCATTGCGCAAGATGCGGTATAAGCATTTTCCGTAACCCCCAGGAATTTGCGGATAAATTTGCGGATAGATGTTGAGCTTATTCAAACTGGCGGGGCCGGTCGGCTTCCATGAGATCCTCAACGCACTGGCCGAGGGCTTTACCGTATACGACGGCCAGGGCAGCGTAGTGTTCGTG
Source organism: Thiohalomonadaceae bacterium (assembly GCA_041677345.1). GTDB lineage: Bacteria > Pseudomonadota > Gammaproteobacteria > Thiohalomonadales > Thiohalomonadaceae > JALOAT01. The sequence continues at coordinate 8,450 of JBAYQE010000025.1, read as the reverse complement.
AACAGCGCCGCCATTGCGCTGACAGGTGCCTCCAACGAGGCGGAATACCTCGCCATGCAGAACGTGCACCTCTCGCGCGTGCGCATCTACGACCTCGATGGACAGTTACTCGCGCCCGATACATGGCCGCACCGCCGTGCGCTGCGTGGTGAGGAGTTCGTCGATCTGGAACTGCGCGTCGTGGACCAGCAGGACGGGCGCGAATGGTATGGCAGCTTCAGTGGCACGCACGTTTTAAAGGACGGAGTACTGCACCGCGCAGTGGTGGTCACGCGCGATGTCACGGAACTGAAAAAGGCGGAACGCGAACTGGCGTGCCGTACCCGTGAACTGTGCAACCTGGTGGCGGATCTGGAGAGCTTCTCCTATTCCCTCGCCCACGACTTGCGCGGACCGCTGCGTGCCGTCATCAGCTACGCGGAGATCCTGCAGGACGAATACTCCGACCTGTGCGTGGGCGAGCCCGAACGGCTGCTCGAGCGCATCCGGCAGAGCGGTCTGCGCATGGCCGGCATCCTCGATGCGGTACTCAACCTGTCGGTGATCGCACGCAAGCGTCCCCAAGCGCGGTTGTTCGACATCGCCGCCCTCGCCTCGGAATGCGCGGCGGAGCTGTTCGAACGTCACGAAGTGGCCGCCAGTTTCCGCTGTTCCAACGACCTGTGGGTGCACGGCGATCCCGACCTGCTGCGTATCGCCCTCACCAATCTGCTGAAGAACGCCATAGACTATCGCTCCAGCGACCGGCCCCTGGTGATCCGCTTCTGCGAGGCACAGCGCAACGGGCGGCGTACCTTCCAGCTGGTGGACAACGGCATCGGCTTCAACATGGACGAGGCACGACCGCGGCTGTTCAAGCCGTTCTCACGCCTCGGTGATGCGCCTCATGTGGAAGGCTGCGGCGTGGGTCTCGCCATCGTCAAGCGCATTATCGATCACCACGAGGGCAGTATCGAGGCCGATGCCACCCCCGGTGGGGGCGCCCGGTTCTTCTTCACGCTGGGCAATCCCGCGTCCTAAGCCTCATTCGCGGCGCACAATGCGCGCACTGATTGGCTGATCTTCCACGGCCCAGGCGTGTGGCATGGCGGGCGTGAGATGGCCGATGCCCACGCGGCCGTGACGGTCCAGGCCAATGATGCCCACATCGTCGCCCACGCTGGCACGCATATCCGCAAGCACGCCGTCTATCGCGGCCTGGATGCCGCCCTCGACGGCCCGGGCACAGACCGCCGCAGCGGTGACAAAGCGCATCATGAGTTCCCCCTTGCCCGTGGCCGACACCCCCGCCGCCGCCGTGGCGTAGTTGCCCGCACCCGGTAGAGGCGTGTCGCCGATACGCCCGGGCAGCTTGAGGGTGACGCCGCCCGTGGAGGTGGCCGCGGCGATTTGCCCGTGCACGTCCAGGGCCACGGCGCCCACGGTGCCCGCGGGCAGTTCGGGATGGCGTGCGAGGAGGTCATGCAGTCGGGGCAGGTAGGCGTCGCCGCGCCTTTGCATGGCCTCGCGGGCCCGCTGCCAGCCGGCGCGACGCTCGGGGATGATCGGGTCGTGGTCGACAAAGCCCAGGGTCCGCGCAAAGCGCAACGCGCCTTCACCCGCCAGCAGCACGTGATCGCTCTGTTCCATCACGGCGCGCGCCACCGCCACAGGATTCTTCACGCGCCGGAGTGCGGCCACATTGCCGGTGCGCAGGCCTGCCGACACCATGACCCCGGCGTCCATCTCCACCTCGCCGTCCAGGTTGAGCACCGAGCCGGTGCCGGCGTTGAAGGCCGGCTCGTCCTCCAGCACCACCACTGCGGCGATCACGGCATCGAGAGCGCTGCCGGCCTGCACCAGCACGGCGCGCCCCACCTCGGCGGCTCTGCGCACGCCCTGCAACGCGGGTTCCACATGCACTCCCCCGCATACGCCCGCACCGCCGTGCACCACGATGGCGTACATGGCCGCCTCCCGCACCACCTGTCCAGAAAAGCCTATGCGCGGTCACGTCCAGCGCCAAGCGGGCGTTTGTCCGCGGCCGCGTGCTGGCCGATGCTTTGCGAAGACGGCAACCGGTTCGGCCCATGCATCCCAACCTCGGGCTGGTCTGCATCACGCGCAGCGGCGCCTTGCGTTACTGCACGGTGACGCGCACACGCCTGTTGGCTGCAAGGCCGGCGGCGCGCAGCCATGCTGCGCGAGATCTACGCGGCCAACCTGGCCACGCTGGCACGCGCGCCAGGCTTTTGCATCCAACTGGGCATTCGCCTGTACCGCATCCCCTCGGGGATCTTTCCCTTCGCCGATGACCCCACGGGGGTGCCGCTGCTGGAGGAAATCGAAAATGGCCTGGCCACGATCGGGCGCGGTGCGGACGCGCTGGGTGTGTGCCTGGTCATGCATCCGAATCAGTTCGTGGTGCTGAATTCAGAGTCCGGGGCGGTGGTGGCAAACAGCCTGCGCATCCTCGCCATGCACGGGCGCATCGCGCTGGAAAACGACGAGAGTCGCTATGACGCGGAGGAGATTCTCGCCATCTGTAAGGATGCGGGCGTGCCCATGGTGTTCGACGCCCATCACCACGTGTGCTTTCGCCAACTGGACAGCTACGAACACCCCAGCATCGCCGAATTCACGGCCGCCGCCGCCCGCACCTGGCCCGATCCCGCGTGGCAGCTCGTGCACATCGCCAACGGCCGCGACGCCCTCACCGATCGGCGCCACGCCGATGACATCACCGTCATGCCCTCGGCATACGCACGCGCGCCGTGGATCGAAGTGGAGGCCAAGGGCAAGGAACAGGCCATCGCCCGCTTGCAACGGGAATGGCTGGTAAACCTGCGGTAGTCACGTTGGCGCGCTGCGCTTGCGTGACAGCGCTCTAGGGGCATCCTGCCGTGGGAGCGAGCTTCTGCTCGCGATTGGATTGCAGCCAACCCGGGTCGCGAGCGGAAGCTCGCTCCCACCAAGGAGATGTAATCGGAAGAATCGCGGCTTTCTCCGTGGCCACCGCGGTTGCTCCATCAAAGCCGCGACTTGACCGGCGCGAAGCTGTGGCGGTGGATGGGACAGGGACCGAGGCTGTCGAGGGCCTTGAGGTGTTCGGCCGTGCCGTAGCCCTTGTGCTTGGCAAAGCCGTAGCCGGGGAATCGTTTGTCCAGGGCGACCATTTCCCGGTCGCGGGTCACCTTGGCGATGATGGAGGCGGCGCTGATGGCTTCGATCTTGGCGTCGCCGTCAATCACCCACTCCGCCGTGCAGGCCAGCCCCTCGGGGCAGCGGTTGCCGTCGATGAGGGCGTGCTCGGGGGCCGGGGTCAGCGCCTCGAGGGCGCGGCGCATGGCCAGCAGGGTGGCCTGCAGGATGTTGATGCCGTCGATTTCCTCCACCTCGGCGCGTCCAACGGCCCAGCCCAGGGCACGTTCCTTGATCAGCGAGAACAGGGCATCGCGGCCCGCTTCGCTGAGCTTCTTGGAGTCGTCCAGGCCGGCGATGGGGCGCGCAGGGTCGAGTATCACCGCGGCGGCGACCACCGGCCCCGCCAAGGGACCGCGGCCCGCCTCATCCACGCCCGCCAACCGGCCGGCGCCGGAGGAAAAATCGAAACTGGCTTGCTGCTTCATCATGGTGCGCAAGCATACCCGACACCCCGTGCCCAAGCCATCCGCATTGATTTAACCCTTGGCAAATGCGACCATTTGCGCCCGGTTAACGGCCCCGCCGCGGACCACCGGAACAACGTCTCACAATCAGGATTTCCCCGTTGAAAAAGCTGCGAACCGCCGTCATCGGCGTGGGCTACCTCGGCCGCTTCCATGCTCAGAAGTATGCGGCACTCCCTAACTCCGAATTGATCGCCGTCGTCGACGCCTGCGCTGAAACCGCACAGCGCGTGGCCGACGAACTCAAGACCGAAGCCCTCACCGACTACCGCCAGCTGTTCGGCAAGGTCGATGCGGTGAGCATCGTGGTCCCCACCCAGCTCCACCACGCCGTTGCCAAGGAATTCCTGGCCCACGGCGTGCACGTGATGCTGGAAAAGCCCATGACGGTTACCGTGGCCGAGGCCGATGAACTCATCGCCCTGGCGAAGCAGAAGAACCTGGTGCTGCAGATCGGCCATCTCGAGCGTTTCAACTCCGCGGTCATGGCCCTGGAGAAGGTGCTCGACCGGCCGCAGTTCATCGAGTCCCATCGCCTCGCCCCGTTCAAGCCGCGCGGCGCCGACGTGAACGTGGTGCTCGATCTCATGATTCACGACATCGACATCATCCAGAACCTGGTGCGCTCGCCCATCACCAAGATCGACACCAACGGCGTGACAGTGCTCACCAGGGAGATCGACATCGCCAACGCGCGCCTCACGTTCGAGAACGGCTGCGTGGCCAACGTCACGGCCAGCCGCGTGAGCATGAAGCCCCAGCGCAAGATGCGCATCTTCCAGCCCGACGCCTACATCTCCGTGGACTTCCAGGACAAGGTCCTTTCCGTGCACCGCAAGGGTAACAAGGAGATGTTTCCGGGCATTCCCGAGATCACTTCCGAGGAGAGCATTTTCGAGAACTCCGACGCCATCCGCGCGGAACTCGAGGCCTTCCTCGCCGCCATCGAACAGGGCACGCCCCCGCCGGTCACCGGCGAAGACGGCCGCGACGCCCTGAAGACGGCCATCTGGATTACCGAACTTCTTACCGGAGAAAAGCAATGATCCCTATGGTGGACCTGAAGGGCCAGTACATGGCCCTCAAGGCGGAAATCGATCGCGGCCTGCTGGATGCCCTGGAAAAGACCCAGTTCATCCTCGGCCCCAACGTGCAGGAGTTCGAAAAGGAAGCCGCGGCCTATCTGGGCGTCGAGCACGCCGTCTCCTGCGCCAACGGCACCGACGCCCTGCACCTGGCCCTGCTCGCCGCCGGCATTGGCCCCGGCGACGAGGTGATCACCACCGCGTTCACCTTCATCGCCACCGCCGAGGCCATCCGCTACGTGGGCGCCGAGCCGGTGTTCGTGGACATCGATGGGGGCACCTTCAACATCGATCCGGCGAAGATCGAGGCCGCCATCACGCCGAAGACCCGCGCCATCCTGCCCGTGCACCTGTTCGGCCAGCCCGCCGACATGGCGGCCATCCAGGCCATCGCCGACAAGCACAAGCTGCTGGTCATCGAGGACTGCGCCCAGTCCTTCGGCGCCGCCACCGGCGGCGGTCGCTTACGGCATCCTGCCTCTCGCGACATTAGTCCATCCATGGACGTCATGACCGGCGGCATCGGCCTGGCCGGCTGCCACAGCTTCTTCCCCAGCAAGAACCTGGGCTGCTACGGCGACGGCGGCATGGTCACCACCAACGACGCCGGCATGGCCGAGCGCGTGCGCATGCTGCGCAACCACGGCAGCAAGGTGCGCTACTACCACGACGTCATCGGCTACAACAGCCGCCTGGACGAACTGCAGGCCGTGATCCTGCGCGTGAAGCTCAAGCGCATCGAGCAGTTCAACGAAGGCCGCCGCCGCGTGGCCCATCGGTACAGCGCCGGCCTGGCGAAGCTGGACGGTGTCACCCCCGCCTACGAGGACGGCAAGGGCCGCCACGTATATCACCAGTACACCTTGCTGAGCCCGCAGCGGGAAGCCATCCAGAAGGCCCTCAACGAGGCCCGGATCGCCAACGCCATCTACTACCCCGTGCCCCTGCACCAGCAGAAGGCCTTTGCGGACGTGTGCCAGGACGCGAGTCTGCCGGTGACGGAGCACGTCGCCAGCCAATGCCTGTCCCTGCCCATCTACCCCGAGCTCAGCAACGCCCAGGTGGACGAGGTGCTTGAGGTGATCGCCAAGGCGGTCAAATAGCTAATCCGGAATAAACGCGGAGGTCGCGGAGGCGCGGAGCTCGCGGAGGACGAGAATGCCCATGGCATTTTCTCCGCGTCCTCTGCGCCTCTGGGTTCTCCGCGTCGAACCATGACGACGAAGAACATCATGATCATCGCCGGTGAGGCCTCCGGTGACGCGCGGGCGGCGGGGCTGGTGCGGGCGGTGAAGCGCCATGATCCGTCGGTGCGCTTCTTCGGCATCGGCGGTGACCGTATGCGCGCCGAAGGCGTGGAAACGCTGGTGGATTCGCGCGTCATGGCGGTGGTGGGCCTGTTCGAGGTATTGGCGCACTTTCACACCATCTACGGCGCTTTGCAGCTCATGCGCCGCAAGCTGCGCGACGAACGGCCCGACCTGCTGATTCTTGTCGATTATCCCGATTTCAACCTGCGCCTTGCCAAGACCGCCAAGGAACTGGGCGTCAAGGTGCTGTACTACATCAGCCCCCAGGTGTGGGCCTGGCGCCAGAAACGCGTATACACCATCAAGGAACGCGTGGACCACATGGCCGTGGTGTTTCCGTTCGAGGTGCCGTTCTACGAAAAGGCCGGTGTGCCGGTGACGTTTGTGGGCCATCCCCTGGTCGAGGAAGTGCCGCACGGCCTGGAGCGCGAAACCGCGTGCCGCCAGTTCGGGCTCGATCCCGCACGCAAGGTGCTGGGCCTGTTCCCCGGCAGCCGCCGCAGCGAGATCACGCGGCTGCTGCCGGTGCTGCTCGATGCGGCCGCCCGGCTGCACCGCGACCACCCGGATCTGCAATTCGTGCTGCCGCGGGCGTCGACGCTTTCCGAGGCCGATTTCGCTCCCTATTTCGCAGGCCGCGACCTGCCCGTGACCCAGGTGGACAGGCGCGCATACGAGGTGATGGCCGCCTGTGACGCCATTGTCAGCGCCTCGGGCACGGCGACGCTGGAAATCGCGCTCATGCAGGTGCCGCTCGTTGTGATCTATCGCATCGCACCACTCAGTTATCGCATCATGCGCCGGCTCATACGCGTGGATCACATCGGCCTGTGCAACATCGTCGCGGGGGAGCGCATCGCCCCGGAACTGATCCAGGACGCCGCAACGCCCGAAAACGTCGCCGCCGAGGCGGAGGCCCTGCTGTTCGACGAGGTGCGCAATCGCGCCATGCGCGAGCGTCTGGCGGTGATGCGGGAGCGGCTTGGGGCCAGCGGCGATTCCGACGGGGTGGGCGCGCTCGCCCTGGCAATGCTCCAGTCGCGTGCCGCTTGATCGGTTTTTGGTGCCAACGAACTTATTGTTTGGCATCCTAGATGCATCGATTATCAGTTTCTAGGAGAAGAATGATGTCAGTGATTGGCCGGCTGCTTCCCGCCGCCCTCCTTGCGCTGCTTCCGTCTGCTGCATGGGCCAGCGACAGCGGTTCAGCCATTGATTTCACCGCCAGTGGGTTTGGTATCGTGGCCGTGGCGATCTTCGTCATCGCCTACGTGGCCGTGATCGCCGAGGAATTCCTGCACCTGCGCAAGTCCAAGCCGGTCATGATTGCTGCGGGGGTCATCTGGATCCTGGTGGCTATTGCCTATGCCACGCACGGCGACATGGAGACGGCCGGTAACGCGGTACGACATAACATCCTGGAATATGCCGAGCTATTCCTGTTCCTGCTGGCGGCCATGACCTACATCAACACCATGGACGAGCGCCATGTGTTCGCCGCGCTGCGCGCCTGGCTGGTCTCCCGCGGCTTCACCCTGCGCACCATCTTCTGGCTCACCGGCCTGCTCGCCTTCTTCATCTCGCCGGTGGCCGACAACCTCACCACTGCCCTGCTGATGGCCGCCGTGGTGCTGGCCGTGGGCGGCAGCAACACCACCTTCGTGGTGGTGGCCTGCATCAACATCGTGGTCGCCGCCAACGCCGGCGGCGCCTTCAGCCCCTTCGGCGACATCACCACGCTGATGGTGTGGCAGAAGGGCATCGTGCAATTCCATGAGTTCTTTGCCCTGTTCATCCCCTCCATGGTGAACTGGCTGGTGCCCGCCCTGTTCATGTCCTTCGCGGTAGCCAAGGCGCGGCCCGAACCGCTGCGCGAGGAAGTCCACGTCAAGTACGGCGGCTTTGTGGTCATCGGCCTGTTCGCCTTCACCCTGGTGCTCGCCGTGACGGGTCACAACTACCTGCACCTGCCGCCGGTACTCGGCATGATGACCGGCCTCGGCCTGCTCAAGCTCTATGGCTATTTCATCCGCCGTCATGAACTCCACGCGCCCAACGGCACCATCAAGGGCCCCGAGCAACTGGAGCTCGGCGAGCTCGCGCCGTTGGTGAAGCCGCGCTTCAAGACCTTCGACGTGTTCATCAGCATGAAGCGCGCCGAGTGGGACACGCTGATGTTCTTCTATGGCGTGGTTCTCTGCGTGGGCGGCCTCGGCACCCTGGGCTACCTGGCGCTGGTCTCGGAATCCATGTACCTCGGCCTCGGCGCCACTACGGCCAATATTCTGGTGGGCATCATCTCGGCGGTGGTGGACAACATCCCGGTGATGTTCGCCGTGCTCACCATGAACCCGGATATGTCCCACGGCCAGTGGCTGCTGGTCACCCTGACTGCGGGCGTGGGCGGT